>CANOGI010000213.1 GCA_947565475.1 uncultured Eubacteriaceae bacterium | reverse complement strand
TGGCGGAAATTACCAACAATTATTTTTCTATGCTCGCTACACAGACTCAGCGTATTGATTATCAAAATGTGTATAAAGAAGTTACTAAAGGCTCTATTGGTCATAGTTCAAATGTATTTACCACATTGGGTATGTATTGGCAACTTCATATGTTTTATGATAATTATTATGATTATAAAATGTTTGACGATAATGGTGAACAACTTAAAAACCTCTTTTACGCTCGTGTTGACAGTTATGTTAGAAATCCGGCCTCAGCTCCTAACAAAGGTGTTCCGTTAACCCTCTCAGGCGGCAATTCGGATAAATTTATTAGGCTCGCGTGTGCGTCTGCTGAAAAGAATTTACTTCCTTTTTTTGAGGCATGGGGCTTATCTTATAACGATGATACAAGGAAATACGCGGAGCAGTTTGATACAGAGGAGCATAAAATTCAGTATTTCAACAATGACGCAAGGGAATATCGCTTAAACGGCGGCGCGGCAATGAGCGCGGGCACAAAAGTTATAGCGGCTATAACGACTTCTCATGAAAATAACGTAATTAATGACAATAAAGTCGTTTTATCTCTTGACAATAACAGCGCTGATAAAGATTCAATGCTTGGTTATGAGATTATTCGCAACGGTGAGCCTGTCGCCTTTATATTAGCCAATGAGACTTCTTACACTGATATTATTACAACCGGCAACAATATGGTTTATGAATATGAAGTAATTGGATATGATAAGCTTTTAAACAAAACGGAATCGGTTGTTCTTGAACCGGTAAAAATAAAACATGAGGGTAATATTGACAGAGATGGTTGGACTATTGAGACAAACATGATATCAGACGCTGATGAGAAAATTATAGCTGACGGTGAGAGTGGATATTGTGAAGATACTTATATTTCCGCTATTTCTAATATTATTGGAAAAGGTTCAGAAAACAGATACAGCGGAAAAACGGAAAACGGCAACGCTGAGATAATTGTTGATTTCGGAGGAGCGGAAAAAATTACAGCGCTGAAATATAATGGTGACGCCTCTGGTTTTACGGTTTATGTAAGTGAGGATAAAGAAAATTGGACAGAGGTTAAAAAAGGAAACTTTACAGGTGGTAAAGATGAAACGGTATACTTTGAGCAACCCGACAAAGAAGCTGAGGGGTATATGTACATTTATAATGCCGCATATGTTAAGGTTGTGTTTGATACGTCTGAGATTTCAATTAACGACTTTAATATATTGGGCCCAACAAGCGACAATGTGGAATTGCTTAATAACGGAATAGGTACACTTAAGAATGATTTTATATATGACAAAAATACCGGAGCAAGTATACCAGCTGGTTCATTAGTATTTACTGGTGTATATAAAGGAAATCCGGCGTATAACGCTGTAAAACTTTTGGATGAGAATGGAAGCATAATTAGCGGATCGCAGATTGTTATGGCGGAAGACCCAAAAGACGGCCAGCTTGGCAACGTGTCTGAGGGTATTTGGATTTATTGGATTGAGCCGGAAGATGTTTCGAATAATATTCCTAAAAGCGTACACGCTGAGTTATATCGAGTGGATAACGCTATTACATTGGAAAATGAGCGACTTGTAAGTAATACGCTTGTTGTTGATGTTCCAGATTCTTTGCCTGAAATAGTTATTGACAGTGGGGCGCTTTCTCTTGAATCAACTGAAAATGAGGATATTAACGATAAAAAAGTACAGGAAGAAAATAATAGCGAGGTTTCCACTAATGATGAGAGTACCTCCGATACAGCCACAACAGAAGACAATATTGAGATTGTTTCTGATAATATTGACACGAACGATGAAGAGGGTAAAGATAATCTTGAAAATGGTGGCGGCATTAATGAAATGGCACCTGATGATGCTACTGACTTAAATGTTGAGGTTGAGAAGATAAATATTGAGGCGGATGCTATTATGGCGCTCTCAAAGGTTACATCTGAAGGCTACACTGTACGTATGGATGAAAATTCTTTAAATAATGCTGGTTTTATCTTTACAAAAAATCCGTCTGACGGTAGAAAAGCTTTAATGAAATTAAATCTCGCGGATGATTCTACAATGAATACTATCGCTTTTCAAACGTCGTTTAATGTTTCGGACTCTAAGGTAAGCGATGTTAATATGATTTGGTCTGAGGTTGTAAATAGCCGAGCTATACTTAAAGAATGCAGATACGACCCAAAGAAAGGAACAGCGTTTATTTATGTTGTCGCTAAAGAGGATTTATTTGATAATGGAACAGTTACTATAGGCGATATTCAAATGAATGCTGAGTCTGGTGTGAAAGAGGCCAGATTAAAACTTAATCCGAATTCAACCATTACGCTTTCAGATGATTTCAGTACGAAAACACATACAAATATAGGAGGAGATGTTACATTAACATTTGTTTCCGAAAGTAGCGGTGGAGGAAGCTCAGGCGGAGGAAGTCCACGTAAGAATAAACTGAGTGATGACAGTACCGTTGATAAATCAAAAGACTCAAGTGATAATAGTAATGTTTCTGACGAAAATAGTAATAATGTATCCAACGGGGAAGATATGATACCGACGGAAGGTTCAACAAATGTTGATGATGTTTTCTCTGATGTCTCAAAAACGGCATGGTATTATGACGCTGTTCAGCAAGCGTATAATAATGAGTGGTTTATGGGTACTTCAGCGAGTAAATTCTCACCTGACGCTAATATGACGCGAGGAATGTTTGTGACTGTATTGGGCAGATTCGCTAACGCTATGGGAACACCGTCAGATAGATTTAACGATGTCTCATCAGAGTCTTACTATGCGGGATTTGTGGCTTGGGCCGCTGAAAATGGGATTGTGAGCGGTGTGTCAAGTGATAAATTCGCTCCGGAAACCGCCATTACTCGTGAGCAGCTTACCGTTATGGTTTATAATTATATGAAGTTTATAAAAACTGATTTAGAGTTTATAAATAATAAGATTGATTTCACGGATGATTATGAGATAAGTCCGTGGGCAAGAGAGGCCGTTTATTATACGCAACAGGCAGGTATAATAAATGGTATGCCAGATGGTTCTTTTAAACCTAAGGGAACGGCGACCCGAGCTGAAGTAGCTACAATTTTTATGAATTTAAATAATAAATTGAGTAATGTAACAAAATAATATAAAATTAATGTTTATAAGTAAGTCCACGCTGTTTATGGCGGGGACTTACTTGCTGTTAGGAGTTTTCGTTTTTAATTCTTATAAGATTTTACCCTATGATTTTTAAAAATATTTTTATAAATAATTGACTTTAGAGCAAAAACTGTTTATTATTATATATAGGTGTGTTAAAAAATATGATAAATAAATTTAATTGTATAAATTTCACTTAATAAAGGGAATTTTTAGATAAAAGCTTTGAAAACGTAAAGAAAATTGTATAATAATTTGAGTAAAACGATTTTTTTATTTTTTCAATCTTATATTAATAATTGTTATAAATATTTATATGGCTGTTATTAATCATTTTATAAAAATAGAGCAGGATTGCTTTTACTACAGTCAAATAAAGGTTTTAAAGATTTATAAATTAATTATTTTGCCGATATACAGGTAAATTTTGTTTTATTTTGGTGGGTGATTGTTTTGGGCAGTGAAAAAAGTAAAATAAATTTGGATAACTTTCCTGTTTGCTTAATTAGATTTTTAGCTGATAAGAATGCCACTGTTATTTCGGCAGACAAATTATTTTATTCATATATAAAATATACGGAAGAGGAATTTTCTAAAGAAAAGAAAGATAGTTTTAAAAGTATTATCAGCAGGGGAGATTTAAAGAGATTTGAAAAGTTTTTGGCTTTTGACAAGGCTGAAACAAATTATTTTGACTTTGGTATTGTAAAAAAAGATGGGAGCATAAGTAACGCTAAATTAAACGCCATTATTGTAAAAGAAAACGGTAAAAAAATATTTAACTGTGTTATTGTGTATATGGG
>CANOGI010000212.1 GCA_947565475.1 uncultured Eubacteriaceae bacterium | reverse complement strand
ATGAAGAGGCTGATATGCCGGAGGTTATGAAAATTGATGTCCCTAAACTTATAGGGAAAAAAGTTTCCGAGTGTAGAACAGAACTCTCAAAATTAAAAATTAATTTTGAAGTAAAAGGAGAAGGAGATATTGTTTTAAGGCAGTTTCCTGAGGGCGGGGAAAAAATAAACGCTACCAGTAAGATAGTTTTATATACGCAAGATTGATTTTTTGACGTATATATTTTTCGATAAAATCATTCCTAATAATATAGAGAAAGCGGTGTTTTCATGAAGTTAGAAAATCTTGTTAAAAATCTTGATTTTGATTTGCTTAAAGGAAGTCTTGACGTTGACATAAAGTTTTTAACTATCGACTCAAGAAATGTTTCTGAGGGTGCGTTATTTATATGTATTTCAGGATTTAATGTTGATGGGCATAAATTTATAAAATCCGCCTGCGAAAAGGGAGCGGCCGCCGTCTTGTGTATGAGGGATATGGAGACTGAGAATGATGCGACAGTTATCAAGGTGAAAGACACCAGAGAAGCTTTAGCTCTTATTTCAAATAATTTTTTTGATAGACCTTCGGAAAAATTTAAACTTATCGGTGTTACTGGAACGAATGGAAAAACCAGCTCAACTTATTTTATTGAGACAATTTTAAATTCTGTCGGCAGGAAAACAGGAGTAATTGGAACCGTTGAGACGAGAATATGTGGGAAAAAATTCTTACCTGATGAAGCGGGTATTCATATAGCGGCGAGCACAACTCCTGATAATATTGAGCTCAATATGCTTTTTAATGTAATGACGGGAAAAAATGTTGATGATGTTATTATGGAGGTATCATCTCACGCTCTGGAATTAAAAAAGGTAGATTATTGCGATTTTTATATTGGTGTTTTTACAAATCTTACCCAAGATCATCTTGATTTGCACGGTAATATGGAAAATTATTGCGACGCTAAAGCGAGACTTTTTAAAATGTGTAAATATGGTATTGTGAATGCTGATGATGAATATTTTGATAAAATTATTGAAAACGCTAACTGTGAGATTACGACTTTTGGAATTGAGAAAGACTGTAATATTAAAGCTTTAAATATTAAGTATTATATGGATAAAGTAAAATTTGATGTTTTAATAGATGGGGTTATTTATCCTTTTGAGCTTAATATTCCAGGGAGATTTAGTGTTTATAACGCTTTAGGCGCTATAGGGGTGGCTTTGCGAATGGGTATATCTGTTTTGGATATTCAAAAGGGTGTTAATATGATTAAAGGGGTTCCAGGCAGGATACAAAATATAAAGAATGACAAAGGGTTTAACGTAATTGTTGATTACGCTCATACCCCCGATGGACTTGAGAATATTATAAGCTCAGTAAGAGAGTTTACAAATGGTAAAATTATTACGGTTTTTGGGTGCGGGGGCGACAGAGACAGAAAAAAACGTCCTATTATGGGTGAAATTGTCTCAAAACTCTCAGATTTTTCAGTTTTAACTTCTGATAATCCTCGTTCAGAAGAGCCATTGTCTATTATTAAGGAAATTGAAACAGGGGTGAAACCTATTACGGAGAATTATATTTCCGTTGTTGATAGAAAAGAGGCTATTTTTAAGGCGATAGCTATGGCTGAAACAGGTGATTCTGTTATTATCGCAGGGAAGGGACATGAGGATTACGAGATTTTCGCTGACAGAACTATTCATTTTGATGATACGGAGGTTGCTAAAGAAGCCTTAGACGCTTTGTAATATGTAATTTATAATTATATGTAATTTTAAATTTTAGGAAAGGAAATCACTTGCTTTTTGCTTGATTGGTACAGACTATGAAATCTTTATCCGTTAGAGAAATTTCCGCCGCGGTTGGAGGAAAAATTTTAAATCACGATGAAAATAAAACTGTTTTAAATATTTCCACGGATTCAAGAAATATTTTAAAAGGAGACTTGTTTATACCGTTAAAGGGTGAGAATTTTGACGGTCACGAATTTATAGATATTGCTTTTGAGAGAGGGGCTGTATGCGTATTATCGGAAGTTGAGATAAATACTCAAAAAACTTATATTAAAGTTGAGAATACCAAAAAAGCCTTAGCAGACTTAGCGGAATATTACAGAAGTCTTTTTGACATTCCTATCGTGGCTGTTACGGGAAGCGTAGGTAAAACAACGACAAAAGATATTATTTACTCTGTTTTGAGGCAAAAGTTTAATACAATTAAAACGGAGGGTAATTTTAATAATGAGATAGGAGTTCCGCTCACAATTTTTAAAATTGATGAGAATACGGAGGCCGCTGTTATTGAGATGGGGATGAATCATTTTGGAGAGATACACCGGCTTTGCAAAATGGTCAAACCTGATGTGGCGGTTATTACAAATATAGGATATTCTCATATTGAAAATCTTGGAAGCCGAGAGGGAATTTTAAAAGCGAAACTTGAAATTTTTGATTTTCTTAAAACAGGTGGTCTTAAAATATTAAACGGCGACGATGATATGCTTATGACTCTTAGAGGAAAAGAAAAAAATACTTGTTTTTACGGAATAGTGAATTATGCGTGTGATAAAAATGATTTTTACGCTGATGAGATTGATGAAAAGGGTGTTGACGGAATAAGCTTTCGTGTACATAAAGGTTCGGAAAGCTTTTTGGTGAATATAGAGACACCAGGACGACATATGGTTCTTAACTCTCTTGCCGCTGCCATCGTTGGAAATTATTTGGGTCTTGATTTTGAGCGAATAAAAAAAGGTATCGAAAGTTTTGAGCCTACAAAAATGCGAATGGATGTTATTAGAACTGATAAATATACAATTATTAACGATGTATATAACGCTAATCCGGTTTCTATGAAAGCGGGAATCGATGTTCTTTCAGAATCGTCTTTCAGAAAAGTATGTATTCTCGGTGATATGTTCGAGCTTGGTGATTTCGCTCCCAAACTTCATTTTGAGGTTGGTGAGTACGCTTGTCAAAAGGATATAGACGTAATTATATGTATCGGCGATATTTCTGAAAATATTTATAAAGGAGCGTTAAAACAAGCCGCTTTAAAAAATATAGACGCTAAAAATATTTTTTATTTTAAGACGCAGGAAATTTTTTTTGCTGAAATTGATAGCATACTTAAAAATAATGACATTATTCTTGTCAAAGCTTCTAGAGGAATGAAGTTCGAAAAAACTGTTGAAAAAATTAAGAGGTGAGTTTACTATGGATTTTGATTTTACTTCCGCTGTTTACGCTATTTTAATAGCTTTTGTTGCGAATATTATTTTATGTCCGATTATTATACCATTTCTTACAAAGCTTAAATTTGGTCAGAATGTGCGAAGCGATGGACCGCAGACACATCTTATTAAAGCGGGAACCCCGACTATGGGTGGAATTATGATTTTAATAAGTCTGCTTATCGCTTCGGTTTTCTTTTTAAAAGACAATATGGACGCTGTTATGGTTATATTTGTTACGGTGGGTTATGGTATTATAGGTTTTATTGACGATTATATTAAGGTCGTGAAAAAGCGTTCTTTAGGATTTAAGGCGTATCAGAAGCTTATTTGCCAGCTTATTGTGACAGGCGTGTTTTTGTACTATATTTATAATTACACAGATATTGGAACGGATATATATATTCCTTTTACTGATAAAGGAACCATTAATTTAGGTTTTTTGTATATTCCATTTTTCTTTTTTGTAATGGTAGGGACGGTGAACAGCGTAAACCTTACAGACGGTCTTGATGGTCTTGCCGCTGGTGTTACTGTTTTAGTTACTGTATTTTTTATGTTTGTGGCTAAAGCTATGGGGAGCGGTATTTTCCCTGTAGCGGGGGCGGCTGTGGGAGCTTTGCTTGGTTTCTTGCTTTTTAACGCTTATCCTGCAAGGGTTTTTATGGGCGATACTGGCTCACTCGCTTTGGGTGGATTTATAGCGAGTATGGCTATTCTTATGAAAATGCCTATTATATTGATTAT
>CANOGI010000211.1 GCA_947565475.1 uncultured Eubacteriaceae bacterium | reverse complement strand
TTGCCTTGTGTAAATATTGATTTTATACTGATTTCAGAGTTTTGCACAAGTCTATAAAACTAAAAATGAGGAGTGATGCTATTGAATATTCCATTAAAAGTAAAAATTTAGTAAAGAAATATAACACAAGAGACCCTTTTAAAATTGCAAAATATGAAAACATTAATATAATGTTTGAACAACTCGGAAATCTTAAAGGCTATTACAGAAAAATACTTGGTCAAAGATTTATTGTAATTAATTCTCAATTAGACGAATTTTCTCAATTAATTATTATTTCCCACGAATTAGGTCACGCATTATTGCATACAACAAAAGGTATAAAATTTATGCGTGAACATACACTTTTATACAATTCTAATCTTATAGAAAAACAAGCGGATAAATTTGCGGCTGAATTAATAATATATGATGATATGAATTATGAGCAATTCCTAATTGAAAATTGTCTTCTTGACGGAAAAATCCATAAAAGATTATTTGAGTTAAAATATATTAAGTAAGGAGGACATACAATGAAAAAATCCGTGGCATATCTCAGAATGTCAACCGACAAACAAGAATACTCGATAGACAGTCAGCTTCGTTTAATAAAAACATTTGCCGAACATAATGGATATTGGTTAATGGATACATACATAGATGAGGGAATTTCGGGAAGACAAGCGGAAAAAAGACCAGCGTTTATGCAAATGATAGACGATAGCTCAAAAGGAATTTTTGAGTATGTCTTAATTTATGATAGTTCACGTTTTGCCCGTAATCTCGAACAATCAATAGTATATAAGTCATTATTAAAAAGAAACGGTGTTACCTTAATTTCCATAACAGAACCAATAGTTGATGATGATACCTCATTAATAACAGATGCTTTATTGGGCGCTATGAATGAAATGTATTCCCGAAAACTTTCAAAAGTAGTAAAAAGAGGAATGGAACAAAAAGCCCTGGGAAACGAGTATTTTTCCTGCGCTCCATACGGCTATAAAAAACCGCGAAAAAAACCTTTAGAAATAATAGAAGAAGAAGCGCAAATTATAAAACTTGTATATCAAAAATTTATGGAAAACGTATCACCCTTTAAAATAGCGCAAGAATTAAATTCATTGAATGTTAAGACTAAACGTGGAAAATGTATTGATAAACGATGGGTACAAAAAATTTTAACAAACCCAACTTATAAAGGTTATATGCTTTGGAAAATTGAGGATAGAACATATTATAAAAAAGCTAACCATCCCGCTATAATTGATGAGGAAACATTTGATAAAGTACAAGAAAAGTATAATACAAATAAAAAACGTATAAAACACAAAGGCAGACCTCTTGAATATCATAAACATTGGCTAACGGGAATACTTCGTTGTCCCATTTGTGATACTGTATATGTTTATGCTAAAAGTTATAGTAATAAATCAGACCGTTTTCGTTGTGGCGGCTATGTAAGTGGGCGCTGTGATATTTCCAAATCATATAGAATACCAGACTTAGAAGCATTGGTAATAAACGAATTATATTCAATAATAAATTCTAAAGAAAATTTTTATAATCTTAAATTTACCAAAATTACAACTTATGCAAATTCAGATTTAATAACAAAAGAAATAAATCAATTAAATAAAACGTTAAAACGAGCAAAAGATGCCTATCTCTCTGAAATAGACACCTTGGAAGAATACAAAGAAACTAAAGCACGTTTACAAAAACAAATTACGAAATTAGAAAACAAGTTGACAGAAAAAAAACAAATCCCAACTCATAAAGAGCTTGCGAAAAATATCGGAAATGTTTTAGAAATCATAGAAAGTGACAAGGATATGCTGACAAAAATAAAAGCTATGAAATCTATAATTGATAAAATAACGCTAAACGGTTCAACCGGTGAAATGCTGATTTATTTTTACGCTTAATCAGTGTATATTATTACAATCCTGCTGTCTACATGAATCATAAACTTTAAGAGCTATAATACATTCCTCTCTAAGACGCCTTAAATCAGATACATTTTCAACGCCTTCCACATTCTCACCGCAAGAACAAGAATTTCCTAATTCAAAAACACCCATAGTGAAGTCCTCCTTATTTTTTATTGTTTTCTCTCCTAATACCATAATATTAAAAATCGAAAAAATTGTTACAAAAATAAAGAGTACTTGCATAAAATTAAAAATAATAATTAACTATTTTTTTCAATGCCTCAATAAGTAAATCCATTTCATCATCTGTGCCTATAGTAATCCTTAAATACTCGCTTATTCGAGGTTTATTAAAATGCCTTATAAAAATATTTTGTTTTTTTAATTCCTCAAAAATAAAAGACGCTTTAATTTTAGGATTAGTCGTAAAAACAAAATTGCTCATAGACGGGATAGTTTGAAAACCAATTTTTGAAAGTTCATAAATAACTCGTTCTCTTGTCTTTATTATTTTTTGTCTGCAAGACTCAAAATACTCTCTATCTTTAGCGCAAGCAAGAGCTACAACTTGAGTGAGAGAATTAACTGTATATGAATTAAAAGAATTTTTTACGGCCTCTAAATAACCAATAAGCTCCTCGTTACACATAGCATAACCAAGCCTTATACCCGCTAAAGCTCGAGACTTTGAAAAAGTATGCACAACCACTAAATTATTATATTTATTTATTAAAGATACAGCCGATTTACCACCAAAATCAATATACGCCTCATCAATAATAATAATAGAGTTTTTATTATAGCTAATTATTTCCTCAAGCTCACAAAGTGACATATATTTTCCAACGGGAGCGTTGGGATTAGCTATAACAACACCTCCATTATCTTTAAAATAATCTTCTTTTTTTATTTTAAAACTCTCATCAAGTAAAATTTGTTCATATCTGATATTATAAAGATCACACCACACATCATAAAAAGAATATGTAATATCAGGAATAAGAATAGGCATGTCCGAATTGAAAAAAGTCTGAAAGCATAAAGCAATAACCTCATCCGAACCATTTCCCAAAAAAATATTATTTCGGCGAACATTATATGTTTTCGCTAAAATATCCTTTAACTCACTACACTCAAAACTTGGATATAACCTTAATTCATCAGTATTATAATCTCTTAACGCCTTTTTCACCATAGGAGAAGGCGGATAAGGGCATTCATTTGTATTTAGTTTAATAACGTTACTCTTATTAGGTTGTTCTCCTGGAACATAGGGCTTGATTTTTCTAATTTTGTCAAACCACGGTTTATTCATAAAAACGACCTCTTTCCTGTATGTAATACCAGAGAATTAACAAAACATATTATTCATTTTAGTTTTTATAAAAACTTTATTTTAACTCAAATTTATAACCAACACCCCAAACGGTTTTTATTCCCCAGCTGTCCTCAAGAGGCATTTTCTCTCGTATTCTTTTCACATGTACGTCAACCGTCCTTGTATCTCCCATAAATTCATAACCCCAAATTTTATCGAGAAGTTGCTCTCTGGTAAAAACTTGGTTTGGGTGTTTCGCTAAAAAATTTAAAAGCTCAAACTCTTTGGGAGGAAATTCAAGTTCCTCTCCATGATACGTAACAATATATGTCGATTCATTAATTGTCATATTGGGCACGACAATTTGTTTGTTTCCATCTAAAAACTCTTTATTCTCATATCTTCTCAAAACAGCTTTAACTCTGGCTACAAGCTCTTTGCTGTCAAAAGGTTTGACAATATAATCATCAGCGCCAAGCTCAAGACCAAGAACTTTATCAAAAACCTCTCCTTTGGCTGTAAGCATAATAATAGGTACTTTACTTATTTGCCTGATTTCTCTACATACCTGATAACCGTCAATCTCAGGAAGCATAATATCTAAAAGCACAAGATGCGGAGAAAATTTAGTGAATTCCTCAAGCGCTTTTCTTCCACTATAAACCTCTTTTGTCTCATATCCTTCTTTTACAAGATATATTGAAATAAGTTCCGCAATATGAATATCATCATCAACAATTAAAATTTTA
>CANOGI010000210.1 GCA_947565475.1 uncultured Eubacteriaceae bacterium | reverse complement strand
ACGGCAATAACCCAGGCAATAACCGTCGATACCGAAACAGCGTACATAAACCCGTCCTGCCCCTCGGAAAATCCTGAAAGCCACATGGCGGCGATATATACTACATAATTTACTATCGTGGTTAAAACCCCGAAAATCAAATAATTAATAGTTTCTTTATTAACGCATTTTTTAACAAAAGATATGTTAAGAATTTTTTTAACGATACCTATATTTAAAATTTTAACAAGTATATTATGAATAAAACTCATTTTTAAACCCTCTTATTAATAAAAATCTTACAGACGTGTTCTTTAATAACTTTTCAAGTTATCTATAGTCATCTTTCTCGTCCTCTATATTTGAGTCCCTTATAATATAAACTGGTCTGTTTTTAACCTCCATATATATTTTGGCAATATATTCCCCAAGTATTCCGCAGGAAAATGTAATAATCCCGCCTATAAAAAGTAAAATAGCTATAATTGACGCATATCCAGGGGCGTCAATTCCAAAAGCTAAGGTTTTCACGATTATAAAAATAAAATATATAAAAGCCGAAATGGAAATAAAAATTCCCAAAACGGACGCTATTTTAAGAGGAGCCGTTGAAAACGCCGTTATACCGTCCAAAGCGTATTTAAAAAGCTTCCAGAAAGACCACTTCGTCTCTCCCGCGGCCCTCTCAACATTCTCAAAAGAAAGCCACTTTGTTTTAAAGCCAACCCAGCTGAAAATCCCCTTTGAAAACCTCTGCACCTCGCTCATCGCTATAACGGCGTTTATCATTTTTCGGTTCATCATTCTAAAATCTCCCGCGCCGTCGGGCATATTCACCTCTGATATTTTGTTAATAAGGCGGTAAAACCTCCTTTTAAAAAAATTGAGAATCTTAGAGTCCTTTTCCCTTCCCGCCCTGTTAGCGCAGCAGCAGTCAAATCCTTCTTCCATAGCTTTAATCATATCCGGTATAAGCGCCGGGGGATGCTGTAAATCCGCGTCAAGCAAAACAGCGTAATCTCCCTTTGAGTTTTTAAGTCCTGCGTACATGGCGGATTCTTTCCCAAAATTTCTTGAGAAAGAAATGTATCTTACAAAATCATTCTCAGAAGCGAATTGTTTCAATATGTCAATAGTATTATCGGCGCTTCCGTCGTCAATAAATAAAATCTCAAAATCATAATCCTTAATTCCCGATATAACCCTGACAGTCTCGTCAAAAAATAAATTTAAAACTTGTCCCTCATTAAAACATGGAACGATTATATCAACTTTTCTCATAACCCGCACCGTTTCCTTTTATTTTTTTCATTACTTTTTATTTTAACACAACGGTTGTAATAAAATCAACATAATTAAAATAATTTTTAATAATATTATCGCCGTGATAAGCTAAAAATAAGCAAACGGGCAAAACCAATTCATATTTCTATTTCATAAAAACACTGTGAATATAATAATAAACTCTCCTTTATCTTATAGTTAAATCACTTGAAAGCCCGAACAAGTTAGGCGGCTAAAAATCCTTTTTACTGTGTCATCGTCAGTCGGCGTAGGCTTTCGACTACGCTCTCCTTTCCAGGACACATGGGCGAGCGGTAAAGCGAAGCTTTACGACCAGCCTCTTCCTTGTAAAAACATTTTTATCTCGCCTTCTTTTACTCTTTTTCAAGTTATTTGACTATAAAAAATAAAAGTCCCATTGAACCCTTTTATTTTTTGTGATAATATTAAATATATACAGACGACAGCTCAAAGACTGTTCGTATTTTTATATCATAAAAATACCTTGAGCAGAAAAGAAAGCGCCCTGATTGTCAAGACTACTCGAATTTTTGTATAACAAAAATTCTCGTAACCGACGGCGAAAGTATTCGCCTTTGTATTCAGAGTGAGGCTGGTCGCCCTTGCGACCTGGCTTGCGCTCCCCTTAAATACAAGGCTAAGTACCCCGCTTAAAAAACAGGGACTTCCTCTGTAGATTAAAAAAGGAAACTAATTCCATTAGTTAATCCCCCTGTTTTCCCATTACGGGAAACACTTTATAAAAATATAATAAAAATAATCTATCGAAATACTCTAAACACGCTCTTTCGCTAATCATTTTTATTTTGAGCCTCGCGGTATTTCCATAGATTATTCCCATAAACAAAGGAGAATAAAAAATGTCAGTGAAACTTGTAGCCATAGACTGCGACAACACCTTATTAAACAGTAAAGGACATATAACCGAGGAAAATAAGGAGACAATACAATATTTAAAGAAAAAAGGCGTTGAGTTTATAATAGCGACGGGAAGAAACGATATTCTCGTAGCTGATTATATAGACGAGCTTGGGATAGAAGCGCCTATAATAGGGTGCAACGGAGCGTCAATAAGAAAACTTAAAGAAAATAAAATGCTAAGCTATAGCCCAATTTCAAAAAACTCATTAAAGCTTGTAATAGACTACTGTGAGAGAAATAAGCTTCCCTTTAGGGCATTTTCAATGGAAAAAGGGTTCTCAAACGATAAAGAATCAATAAAAGAGGTTCTTGAGCAAATCTTATCAAAATACACAAAAATTCTAAAGAACAATATCTCATACGAACTTATAGAAAACCTCTCTTATTTGACTGAAAATGAGGAAATTATAAAAGTCGTGCTTGTCGATAACGACTTTGAGCTTATAAAAAAATATCAAAAAGATTTAAAAGACGTAGAGGGGATTGAAACTTGCCGTTCAGCGGTAAACTGCCTTGATATATGCGCTTTTGGCGTATCAAAGGGAACCGCTTTTAAAAAGTACGCCGAAATGCTGAAAATACCACGAGATGAGACAGCCGCTTTCGGGGATTCCGAAAACGACCTCTCAATGATAAAATACGCCGGAATAGGAGTAGCCATGGAAAACGGCGACGACGAGGTAAAATCCGCCGCCGACGTTATAACTTTATCAAATGATGAAAGCGGCGTGGCGAAGGCCCTTAAAAAAATATTCTCAGAATATTTTTAATAATCTGTCTAAGGAAATACCGACAAATTAAAAAAATAAAAATTATTTTTATTTTCCTTTGTGCGGTGTTTCCCTAAAATCTTTATAGTAGACTTCTTTCGAAACTATAAAATTATGACTATTCAATAAAAAAATATTTTATTTAATGGTTTAGCGAAAGGCATTTTGCTTTTTTAAATGCCGAAAGCGTAAAGAAGCATTAAATTAAATATTTTTTTCAGACGTTACTTCTATAAAACGTGAAGTTTCGTAAGAAGTCTAGTCAAGACTACTCAAATTTTTGTATAATAAAAATTCTCGTAACCGATAGAGAAAGTATTCTCCTTTGTATTCAATGAAAGGCTGGGCGCAAAACTTTGCTTTGCCGCTCGTCCTTGCAACATGGCTTGTACTCCCCCTGAATACAAAAGTAAGTACCACCCCTTAAAAAGCTTGTAACTTCCTCTGTCAGTTAAAAGCTTGTCTGACAATAAAATTCTAAAAACCCGTGATAAGTCATTTTATAAAAAATTGACTTGCCACGGGTTTTCACATTTCCCGCTCTTTCGAATATTATAAATATATATTAAAGAAAAGCGTATTATAGCAATCTATAGCTAAACAATAAAACACCTTGACAAATCGCTTTTTTATAGTAAACAAACTTAAAAAGTATAAAAAAATATTTTACAGGTGCGTAATCACTGCTGACCGATAAGCGAATTGTGTCAGCGATTTGCTTATCGTGCGAGTAAAATGATTTTTTTACTTCTTTTAAATTTTGTTTACTATAGCGGTCTCCTCGCTCATTCTTTTATTGTTCAGCCATATAGTCACAAAGCTTTTCATAAATTCGGGAGGGCAAAATTTTGGGCGAATATATAATTACGGGAAACAAGAAATTAAAAGGAACCGTCACGGTAAACGGCAGTAAAAACGCCGTTCTTCCCATATTAGCGGCCACAGTGCTAAACGGCAGCGTAAATATTCTTGAGAACTGCCCCGAAATTTCCGACGCAAAAACATCTAT
>CANOGI010000209.1 GCA_947565475.1 uncultured Eubacteriaceae bacterium | reverse complement strand
CTTGTATACATCATATAACAAAACAAAAAAAAAAGCAATAATTTTATATGAAAATTATTACTTTTTTTAAAAATCTTATGGGGAAAATCTTATTAGGAAATACGTCGCGACAAGCGGCAAATTTTATAAAACAAAGATTAAAAACGCAAAGAGTCTTTTTTCGCTTTACGTTTTTTTATCAAGACAACTAAGACAGCTGTAATCCCTATAACAGCCACCGCTATACCTGTTATTACTAAAATCGTAATTGTTTTATTCCAAAAGATTCTCATATCCTCTTTTCTCTGAAGTTCCTCTTCGGAAAAAGAATCAACTTTTGAGTTTGAGATTAAATCTATTTGAGTTAATGTCTTTTCTAAATTGCCGTTTTTATATATTATGTCAAGGGTTCCGATTTTATCGCCTATTTGAAGCGTTTTACCAGCCTCAAGAGTTATTTCATTCGGAAGATTAGCTTTTGTTTGAATATTTGCCTTATCTAAATTTTTTGGAACTATGGCACTGAAATTTTCTTTTGGTATAGCGGATACTTTTTTTAATTCTATTTTTTTATCTTTGAAAAATTGAACGGCGTATGTAATGTTTACATAATCTTCTTTATTAAAAAGTTCTTTTTCCTCAAAAAGACTGAAGCCGTATTCCATTAGTTTTTTTGAGTCGGTGTAGGTATTTGTTCCCTGGTCTTTCATTACTACGGATATTAAATTCATTCCATCTTTTTGACAGTAAGTGACCAATGTATTACCGGCTTGGTCCGTGAATCCGGTTTTACCCCCCACACAGTTTTTATAATAGAAATTACTATAAGGATTTATAAGTTTGTTACTGTTATGAAGTATTCTTTCCTCGTTTACAATGTTTGTGGGAGGAATTGTATAAGTATATGTGCTTATTATTTTTACGAAAGTTTCGTTTTTTATCGCTTCTCTCATTATAAGAGCCATGTCCCTCGCGGTAGTGTAGTGATTATCGTCGTGAAAACCATGAGGATTTGAAAAATGGGTGTTTACCGCCCCTATTTTTTTCGCTCTCTCATTTGCCATTTTCATAAAGTTCTCAACATTTCCTCCTATACGCTCGGCGACGGCGACACAAACCTCGTTTGCCGAGGCGAGCAGTATACCGTGAAGAGCTTGTTCAACCGTTATTTCCTCGTTTTCCCTCATTCCTATATGGCTGCTTCCGGGACCTATTCCGAATATCGCCTCATGAGAATGCTTTATTTTTTCGTCAAGTTCGCAGTTTTCTATTGTAAGAAGAGATGTGAGTATTTTTGTTATGCTTGCTGGATATAATTTTTTGTCGGGATCTTTTTCGTATAAGACTATTCCAGTGTCGGCGTCTATTAATATTGCTGATTCCGCTATGATTTCTAATGGGTCGGAGGCTTTTGGGGTTTCCGCCGATTGGTTTTGTTTCTCAGACTGAGTTTCGGCTGGTGTGTTTTTTTCCTGAGTCTCATTTTCAGCGTAAAAAATTGAGAAATTATTTAGCAAAAATGATAAAAGTATGGTACAATAAATAAAAGATTTTTTGAAATTCAATTTATTCTCTCCTTAACGTTATTTTTTTATTCTATAAGTCGAAATATATTATAACACCTATATATATAATTAATCAAGTACAATATCGATTTTTGATTTTTTCTCGAATAAATAAAAAATTTGTTTTTATATTTTAAAGTTTATGATATAATTATTTAATGAGGCGATTTTTAGCTTGTGTATTTATGGTTAATTCTGAAAAAGGTACAAATACAGAAAAACATTTTATATAGAGAGGCGAAAAGTATGTTATTTTATACCGTTATAAAAACGTAAAAACGATTTACCCCATATTTGCAGAATTTTAAAGTGTGTTTAGTTTTCGCGCGTAATGGTAATGAATATATGGCAAACGTATTTTTTTCGTTGTTATAATCTATAAAGCAGGGAGATTTTTTTAATGAGACTAAATAAAACTTCTTTTATTGTGGCGGGTATTGTGTTTTTCGCTGTGGTTGGGTTTTGGTACGCTTCTTATATCTTAGATAATGACAGAAATGGAGCGGTTAATATTAACCAATCTAATAAAGGTGATATTACTGAAAGTTTGACGGAAGAGACTTCTGAGGAGGAAACGGAAATTAAGGTTTATATTACGGGAGAAATAAAAAATCCAGGGGTTTATTCCGCTAAAATTGGAAACCGTGTCGAGGACATTGTGAATATGGCTTCGGGTTTTACGGAGGAAGCGGACAGGGAAAGTGTTAATATGGCAAGGCACATTAAAGACGCCGAACATATTGTAATTAAAAATATTAACGACGAGGACGGCGGTAGTAACGACTCGGGAAACGATGGCGAAAATATTATGATTGATATAAATACGGCGGACGCTGATGAGCTTAAAAAGTTAAACGGTATCGGGGATTCTCTATCTGAGGATATTATTAATTACAGAAACGCGAACGGCGAGTTTAAGAAAATTGATGATATTAAAAATGTTTCCGGAATCGGGAACAGCAAGTTTGAGAAGATAAAAAATAACATAAAGGTTTCGTAAAATTTATTTTATATAAAATGGGGGTAATTTAAAATGGCGTATGACATACTTGTTGTTGATGATGAGAAGCTCATTGTTAAGGGGATTAAATTCAGTCTTGAGCAAGATGGTATGCGGGTTGATACGGCTTTTGACGGCGACGAGGCTTTAAGTCTCGCTAAAAATAAAGAATACAGTCTTATACTTTTGGATGTTATGCTTCCTAAGAAAGACGGTCTTGAGGTTTGTCAGCTTATAAGAGAGTTTTCCAGCGTCCCCATTATTATGGTTACGGCTAAAGGAGAGGACATGGATAAAATCATGGGACTTGAGTACGGGGCGGATGATTATATAACAAAACCTTTTAATATACTTGAGCTGAAAGCGAGAATTAAAGCAATTTTGAGAAGAAGCGTTAAAAAAGTCAGTATTGAGAATGTTAGAAATGACAAATTGAAAATAAGAGGAATTGAAATGGATATTGAGTCAAGGCGAGCTTTTGTTGATGGAAAAGAAACAAATCTTACGGCGAAAGAATTTGACCTGCTTGTTTTATTTATGAAAAACCCGGGAAAAGTATACAGCAGGGATAATCTGCTTAATATTATATGGGGAAAAACTTATCCGGGAGATGCCAGAGCTGTGGACGTACATGTCAGAAGACTTAGGGAAAAAATAGAGCTGCGTCCAAGTGAGCCTCAATATATTCATACTAAGTGGGGAGTTGGTTACTATTTTCAGTAAAATTCATACCAAAAAATATATAAGTATAAGGTGGAAGCTTTTTATTTTGTACTTTTTTGTCAGTCTTGTACCGCTTTTGTTTTTCTCGTATACCACGTCGGACACATTAAAGCAATATTTTAAGGAGACAAATGAGAAAGACCTTTTAAACAGGGCGAATAAAATAGCTGGAAGCATACAAAAGGATAACTATCTTACGGACGAGATAAAAATGGCTATGTTTGACAATGAATTGGCGGAAAAAAGTGTTGAGAACTCAGCGAGAATTATTATTTTGGATAACAAGGGAGTTGTAGTTAAAGATTCCAGCAAAATGGAGGAGGGCAAAATTTACGCTATGCCGGAGGTTATTTCCGCTCTTAACGGTCTTGATATAGCTAATCTAAAAGAGGAAGACGAGGCTATTTACGCCACCGCTTATATTGAGGATGAGAATTCAAATAAAATAGGTGTTGTTTTATTGATTTCATCTTTTGAGAATGTAAATAATCTTCTTAACGACATCAACTCAAAATGGATTGTCGTGACAATAGGAATCTGTATTATTGTGGCATGTATCGTGTTTTTTACGACTCAGGTTTTTATAGGACCTCTTAAAAACATTTTAAAGGTGATTCAAAAAATTACGGACGGACAGTTACATCAGAGAATTGCTATTGAGAGTCATGATGAATACGCTCAGCTTGGGGAAGCTTTTAACAATATGACGGAACAGCTTGAGTC
>CANOGI010000208.1 GCA_947565475.1 uncultured Eubacteriaceae bacterium | reverse complement strand
AGTTTAGATTTGAAATCAGAGAGCTCGTTTTCTGATAATTCAAGTTTGTTTCTTGTATTTGAGAGTTCCTCTTCGGATAAACTAAGTTTAGATTTGAAATCAGAGAGCTCGTTTTCTGATAATTCAAGTTTGTTTCTTGTATTTGAGAGTTCCTCTTCGGATAAACTAAGTTTAGATTTAAAATCAGAGAGCTCATTTTCTGATAATTCAAGTTTGTTTTTTACTTCCAAGAGTTCGTCTTTTGATTTTTCAAATTCAAATTTTGTACTTGAGAGTTCCTCTTTTAATTTATCAAGTTCTGGTTTTGAGGCTAAAAGTTCTTTTTCGGAATTTTCAAGTTTTGTTTTTGTCTGAGAGAGTTCTTTTTGTGTTTTCTCAAGTTTGTTTTTAAGTTCAGTAATTGTTGAATTTAACGAGCCTGTTTTTATTTCAAAAGCTTGACATTCCTCTTTTAATTGCTCAATTTCTTTATCTTTTTTTAACGCCTGTTCATTGCTTATATGAAAATTATTGTCAAACTTTGAGTTTTTTTCCTCAAGTATTTTATTTTTTTCTTTTTCCTTAAAATAATCGTCCGCTATATTTAACGTGACTATTAAAGAGGATTTATTCAATCCAACCTGATTTAATGTTCCTTTATTTAACTCAATAATTTTATTATTTATATATTCCGCAACGGATTGTATGTAATCTTCGCTTTCTATGCCAATCAATGTATATACTGTGCTGTCTATTATTACTTTTACGTAATTTTTTTTATCTTCCATACATTTTACCTCCTTATTTCAAGCGGTTTTTTGAGTTTTGACTTAATTATACCATAAATATTGTTTATAATAAAGCTTTTTGCGACAAAACTATCTTTATATTGAGAAAAACGCTTATTGATTTTATTTTTACAATAATTCCAATATGTATTAAAGAAAGAGAGAAAATTAGTTTATACTAATTTATTTAGGCGAAAAGCTCTTATAAAGAAAATAGTGTTATACTGAAATTTTAAAGTTTAGCGTGAATTTGGACATAAATTTTGGATAGAATTAAAAAAAATTTTTTAGTATATTTTACGGAATAGTCTTTTATTTTTTTTAATTTTGTTGTACAATAATAAGCAAGAGTATAATTGAGGAAACGTTTTCTAATTTGTTGATATAAATTATCGTCGTTATAGAAACTAAAAACTATTTGAAAGATATTTAAAGGAGTGACATTATGATTTCCAATCAGATTTTACAAAATACTATCGACGGTTTGAAAAATATTACTCGCAGAGAGTTTTGCGTTGCTGAGAGAGAGGGAAAAATCGTAGCGGCGACAGAAGAGGAGCTATTGAATACAGTTATTGATAAAATGGAACTTTTTGTTGATAGTCCGGCGGAAACACAGCTTGTTCAGGGGTATCATTATTTCAAAGTGTTTGACAGCGGAAATACAGAATATGTTGTTTTGACAAAAGGAGAAGATGACGAGACTTACAGAATAGGAAAAATTACGGCTTTTCAAATTCAAAATCTTTTGGTGGCTTATAAAGAAAGATATGACAGGGATAATTTTATAAAAAATTTATTGCTTGATAATTTACTGCTTGTAGATATTTACAGCAGAGCGAAAAAACTTCATATTGAGAATAATGTGAGCAGAATGGTTTTTCTTATTGAGACGGAGATAGACAAAGATCTTAATGTTGTTGAGATAGTAAGAAACATATTTCCGGCGAAAGGAAAAGATTTTGTCACTGCCGTTGATGAAAAAAGTATTATACTTGTAAAAGAGCTTAAAGAAAAAGACGAGCTTGATGAGAAAGAGGAAATACAGAATATAGCTAATACTATTTATGATACTTTGGCGGCGGAAGCTATGAGCAATGTATACATCGCCATAGGCACGGTTGTTTTTGACCTTAAAAATATCTCGTCATCTTATAAAGAAGCGAAGATGGCTTTAGAGGTTGGAAAAATTTTTGAGGAAAGCAAAAGAATTGTAAATTATGAGCAACTTGGTATCGGCAGGCTTATTTACCAACTTCCTACACCTCTTTGCAGAATGTTTATTAATGAGGTTCTTCATGGTTTGTCTATGGACCAATTTGATGAGGAAACTCTTATTACAGTAAATAAGTTTTTTGAGAATAATCTTAATGTGTCGGAAACATCAAGACAGCTTTATATACACAGAAATACTCTTGTATACAGGCTTGATAAACTTCAGAAAATGACAGGTCTTGACTTGCGTAATTTTGACGACGCTATTATATTTAAAATTATGCTTATGGTAAGCAAATATATGAATTATAAAGATAACTTCAGTTATTAAAAGTGGCGATTTTAAAAATTTAGTAAATAATAAATTTATTAAGATTATTATGAGATTTTTAGATAAACTATAGTTTATTTATAGGTTCTTAAAAGTCTTTGCCTATTGCTTAAAACTATATAAATTTTTAACGGTAAAAGTGCTTTTGCTTTTATAAAGTGAAAATATTCAAAAAATTATGCTAGATAAAACAAATATGATTCAAATTTGTTTTGCTTTTTAAGTTTAGAAAGGAAAATTATATTGATAAGTTTGCAAAATGTTACTAAAATATATGAGAATGGCTCTCAGGCTTTACAAAATGTGTCTTTAGAAATTGAAAAAGGAGAATTTGTTTTTATTGTGGGCTCAAGCGGCTCTGGAAAATCAACCCTTATAAAAATGCTTCTTAAAGAAGTTGAACCTACATCCGGTAAAATTTTCTTAAACGGAGATGATTTATCAGAAATCTCACGAAAGGAAATTCCTTATCTTAGAAGAAAATTAGGCGTTGTATTTCAAGATTTTCGACTTTTGCAAAGCAAGACCGTTTATGACAACATCGCTTTCGCTATGAGAGTTGTTGAGGCGACTCCAAGGGAAATAAGAAGGACAGTGCCAGCTGTTATTTCAATGGTAGGATTAAGCAGAAAAGCGAGAGCTTATCCAAATCAGCTTTCCGGAGGCGAACAGCAGAGGGTCGCGCTCGCGAGAGCGATTATAAACAAGCCTCCTGTTTTGCTCGCGGACGAGCCTACGGGAAATCTTGACCCTGATACTGCATGGGAAATTATTAATCTTCTTAAAGACATAAACGCCAGAGGCACGACTGTTGTCGTGGCCACTCACGCTAAAGAGATTGTTGACGCTATGCAGAAGAGAGTTATTACCCTAAAAAAAGGAATTGTTTTAAGAGACATAAGAGAAGGCGGGTACAGCGATGAAATTTAGAACCTTAAAATATCATATAAGGCAGGGCGTTTTTGGTCTTTTAAAAAACAGGCTTATGACCCTCGCCGCTATTATTACTGTTATGGCGTGTATTTTCACACTTATTATATCGCTTTGTATTGTTGAGAATATAAGCTATATTATTGAACAGTTTGAGTCAAAAATCGGTATAAATATTTTTATAAAAGATACAGTAAGCGATGAGGATCTTTCAATGCTTGAGCAGAAATTTAGAGAGATTTCTCATGTTTCTGAAGTTAAGTACATATCTAAGGAAGAGGCTTTGGAACAGAGCAAGGGAAATATCGCGAGCGCGGACGCCAAAATGTGGGAGGGGCTTGAAAAAGATAATCCGCTGCCACGTTCTTTTGTGCTTATGCTTGATAGTTCAGAGAATCAAAGAGCGGTTATAAATTCAGCTGCTGAGATTCAGAAAAGCTATGAGGAGGAAATTGTTTCAAAAAGTGTTGAGAAAAATTTCGCATCCAGGGTTTCCGAAAACAGCTCGGAAGAAGTATCAGGAGAAGAATCCACTCAAGACGGTACCATTTCAGACGGAGTGAAAGACTCAAGCGATATTTCTCTTGAGGAGTATAAGAATGCTGAAATAAGCGTTATTGGAAGCGCTGATTATGAATATAAGGGCATATACAAAATTCAGGCGTCTCAGTCCGCCGCTGATTCTCTTGCCGCGATTAAAAACACAATAAGGATTATAGGTATTGTGCTAATTGTTGTTATGGGAATTATAGCTACTGGCATT
>CANOGI010000207.1 GCA_947565475.1 uncultured Eubacteriaceae bacterium | reverse complement strand
CACCAGCAGCAGGTCCCCGGCGCTGCGCAGGGAGAGGCCCCCGGCATCCACACTGTAGTACATCCCCGGCAGCTTCCCCGCGCCTGTGAGCGCAGCCACATAGCTGCGCTCCTGATGCATCCGCATGAAATAGTACCCCGGCACGTTGACAAAGGGGAAGTGGCAGGCAAAGACCATGTGCCGGGCCCGGACGGACCCGTTGTCAGTGCGCAGCGTATCGCCGTCCGCCTCCAGTACCCGTGTGCACTCATAGATGGACAGCGTGTCCGCCAGGGTATACAGCAGCCGCAGGGGGTGGAACTGGGCCTGCCGCTCGCAGCGCACCGCCCCTTTGACCGGAAAGGGCAGCCCGGTCTCTCTGGTCAGTGCTGCCGGCAGCCCGGCCCGCTGCTGGGCGGCACACTCCTCCTCCAGAATATTCTCCTCCTCCACAGAGTAGAGATACGCCGGCAGCCTCTCCCAGCCGCAGGTGATCCGGCGGTCCTGGATCATTTTCTGATACGCCTCAATAAATTAATTTTTTAATAGTTTTTTACTAAATAAAATAAAAAGTTAATTTTCACTTGTAGCTTTTATTATAACATATAAACTTAAATCAATACATATTTTTTTTAATATTTTAAACAATTTTTAAAGGAGTACATAACAATGATTTTAGATGTAAGCACAATATATTCTGGTATAATAGCTGATATACAAAGTCGTGTTCCAATTCCTTTCGCAACGAATATATCAAATTCCGTTTATACTTCGGAAGCGGAAACAAAAAACGGAACTCCTTTGACTTTTCAGACTGTTCTTGAAAATTATATGGCTGGAAATTCAGATTCTCCTGAAATTTCAGAGGCAATAGAAGCCGCTATAAAAACCGCTTCCGCTAAATATGGTATTGATGAAACTCTTATAAAAGCTGTAATTCAGCAAGAAAGTAACTTCAATCCAAAATCGGTCTCATCATCCGGAGCGATGGGGCTTATGCAGTTAATGCCCTCAACAGCGCAATCCCTTGGAGTAACTGATTCATTTGACATCGCTCAAAATATAGACGGTGGAACCAAATACTTAAAAAAGATGATAGATACTTTTGGAGATACGTCCCTCGCCCTCGCGGCATATAACGCTGGTCCTGGTAATGTAAAAAAATATAATGGCATACCTCCTTTTGCTGAAACTCAAAAATATGTTCCAAAGGTTTTAAATTATCAGCAGCAATATATGGCAAATAAATATAAAGCAAATTTAAATAAATAAAAACTATGATAATATTTAAAAAGGACTTTGGTAAATAAAATTACCAAAAGTCCCTTTTTTTGTACATAAAACAAAAAAATTTTAATGTAAAATGAATAAACTTTAATAAAAACCCTATACATAGAGTAATTATTTTGTTGTTTTGCCTTAAAAATTCTCAAATCATTATAATATAATAATTCATTATATTTATTTCATATCAATTTCAAATACCCTGTAATGAAAAATAAAGTGCATAACTATTATTTGCTAAACTTTTCCTAACTTATTCCTTAATCTATTCTTCAACTTATTGGTTAAATATTTAGGTTTTAATGAATTATTTATTTGCTTAATTATCTCAGCGGTAGCACAATATTTGTCCGCTAAAGTTACAACAACCGTTTCCTTATATTTAGGCAATCCTTTACATAAAGGCCACATATGTTTCAAAATAGCGTCTTCCTCAATTTCGTTAAGCTCAACTATTTTTTTCGCATTTCTCAGAGCCTCTTTCGGATGATATATTGTATGAGATTCCTCAAATTTGCAAATATGTCTGTTATACAAATACAAATCATGAAGAAGCCCTGCCCTTGCCGCCGATTTATAATCAAATTTAAGCCTCTTGCATATAAGATAACTATAATAAGATACATTAATGGAATGCTGAAGCCTGCTTGTATTTAAATGCTGTGAATAGTTATCAAGATCTTTTACATTTTCGCTTTCTAAAAGCTCCGAAACACACTTTAAATATTCATAAGCGATTTTATTTTCACTTTCATCAAGTTTAATTTTAGAGCCTATAGCCTTATTCATAAAAAAACTCCTTAATTATAAAATATATGTTTTATCCGATAATTTCGGACTCATCATCCACATCTATGTCAGGACAATATTTCCTAAAAATTCTCATAAGCATAAATGAAGATATGTAAGCGTAAATACCTATACTTGCGAATAAAAACATAGGATTAAAAGTACACATAAAAATTATCGCGATAAGCAACATTAAACAAGTAAAAGTTGTAAACATATGCCTGTTCGCCAGAAAAAAAGCCGTTTTAAAAAGTTCTGTTACTTTCATATCAAACCTCGACATAAGAGGAAAAATATATAAAGTAACAATTATAAGTTCAAAAGCCGCTATATAATCAAGAGTAAGGATAAATTCTTTTAACTGTGGCAAAAGAACTGAAAAACGAATACTCGTAAAAACAATAAAACCAATAATCGCCAAAATTATCGTTATGATTAAACCTTGGAAAAAATTAATTTTAAAACTTTTAAAAAAATTTGCCGTAACATATCCTTCTCTGTTTGAGACCTGTTTCGTAGTCACATAAAACAACGCTGTTGTGGAAATTCCGACAGTTATTAAAGGTAATGAGCATAAAATCCATAAAATAGTTAATATTATTATATCGGCAAGAATAGTTCCATATTTAAAAAATGGACCGTCTATTTTAAATATACCTCTCAATTAATTACCCTCCTTGTAAATAGTATATGAAATTATTTCGAAAATATTTACAAAACCCTGCTTTGAAATTGTTAAAACTCTATATACAAATTCAGTACGGATATTACATATAATTAACTATTATATAAAACAACTTTAATCACTTAAATATAATTTTAGATTTGCTTTATCAATTTATCAATAGAAGCAAAATCACACCCCTCACCTGTAATAAAACACTTGTACACGAACATCTCATAATTTCCAACCTTAATTATTATACCATATTCCTAAATTCTTTTCAAGAAAAAGAAAAAACCATTTTGAACAAAAATATATAAATAGATTATATTTTAAAAGAAATATTCTATTATATTCAGAAATTTTACAATATAGAAATTTCCGCTAAGACAATGAAAATAATATAGTCAAAGAACTTTAAATCACTAAAAAAATTTTCTTTCTCTCCGCATTGTTTATCCCAGCTACATATAGTTGATAGCACTGCTTTAAATACATTGTATATTTCTTCCAAATGAATGTTCTTTTTTCTATATATTTAATTACCCTTTTTCTATATTTCTCTAAATAACTCATATTTTTATTATACCTTATTTTTTTATTTCTTTTTAAATATTTTAACGTAAGTCGATGAAAAATAACAGCAAAACGTAGTTTTTCGAGATTCGGCAAAGCGAAAGTTTTGCATTATAAAGTTTAGGTCAAGCCTTTAAAAAGGCCCTTCAGGTGTGGGACAGCGTTCCACGGTTTTAATCTTTTAAGTTGTGAGAATGAGGCAGAGCCTCAAGATTTTTATTCTTAAAGAGCATTTTTGAAAGTTTGGAACCTTTTTGCTATAGAAAAAGGTTCCATTAACTATAAATTTCTGTCGAACTCACGTTATTTTAACTATATCTATAAATATATATATCTTTATACCCTTTTACGTAAAAATAAAACCTTGTCAAAGCAAAGCCCTAACAAGGTTTCATTTTTATACCAATTCAATAATAACTTCTTCGGCACCGTCGCCACGTCTTGCCCCAAGCTTAATTATACGAGTATAACCACCGTTTCTGTCAGTATACTTAGGAGCGATTTCCTCAAACATCTTTTTAGCCATGTCAACACTTTTTGTATTCGCTCTTTTCTTTCTTCCATCAGCGGGAACCTCTGTAACAGGATAAAGAACACTGAGAATTTTTCTTCTGGCGTTCAATCGAGAGGGATTATCTTTCTTGATAGTTTTCTCGACTTCATCAAAAACAGTAACTCTTTTGCCATTAACATCCTCTTTAACTCTTTTGCCATTAGCGTCTTTTTT
>CANOGI010000206.1 GCA_947565475.1 uncultured Eubacteriaceae bacterium | reverse complement strand
GGGTTATATAGGACTTCCAACGGGGCTTATGTTTGCCGCCAACGGGATTGAGGTTGTTGGAACTGACCTTAACACGGAGCTTGTGAAAACTCTTCAGAACAAAAAGCTTACTTTTGAGGAAAAAGGGCTTCAGGAACTTTTTGAAAAAGCTCTTGATAAAGGAATTATTTTTTCAGACTCTCTTATAAAAACGGACAGATATATTATTACTGTTCCTACGCCATACATCAAGGAAAATAAAAAAATTGAGGCTAAATATGTTATCGCCGCTGTATCTCAGGTTTTGGACGTTTGCGAGAGAGGCGCTGTTGTTGTCATTGAGTCAACAATATCTCCGGGGACTATTGACAAATTTGTAAGACCCATTGTTGAGGAAAAAGGATTTGTCATTGGAAAAGACGTTCACCTTGCTCACGCTCCAGAGAGAATTATTCCGGGAAACATGGTTTTTGAGCTCAAGAATAATTCTCGTACTATCGGCGCCGATTCTCCGGAAATAGCGGAAAAAATCAAGAGCTGGTATAAATCTTTCTGCGATGGTGACATTGTAACTACTGATATAAAAACGGCGGAAATGAGCAAGGTTGTCGAGAATACATTCAGGGATATTAATATAGCTTTCGCCAACGAACTTGCTAAAATTTGCGACAGAGAGGGAATGAACGTATACGAGCTTATAAAAATAGCCAATAAACACCCAAGGGTTAATATTTTACAGCCAGGACCAGGCGTGGGAGGACATTGTATTTCGGTTGACCCATGGTTTTTAGTCGGTGATTATCCCGATATTGTGGATATAATTTTAGCGGCGAGACACGTAAACGACGGTATGCCGGATTATGTTATCGGAAAAATGGGCAAAATTATGAGAGAAAACGGGATTGATGATTTAAGTCAGGTTGGTCTTTACGGTCTGACTTATAAGGAAAATGTCGATGACCTCAGAGAAAGCCCAACTTTGCAGATGCTTGAGAGATTTAAGAAATATTTTGTTAAGGGCGTGAATGTATACGACCCTATGGTTAAGGAAAATAAGGTTTTGGGACAAACTCAGGATTTTGCGGAGTTTATTGAGAAATCAAAGCTTATTGTGGTACTTGTGGGACATCAGCATATTAAAGATAATTTGGATGTTTTAAAAACTAAAATTGTTCTTGATACAAGGAATATTATTGAGACGGCTAACAAGCTTTATAAGCTGTAATTTGGGTCTTATATAAATTTTCCCAAACACCATTTAGGGTGTGTCTGAAAACTAAAATGTATTACTATCAAAGATGATATTTTAATTAGGTATCGCGGGGTAAGAAATATGAAATCTATTTGTGGAATTGATTGTATGAAATGCGAGCTAAGCGATACATGCGACGGGTGTTTGGAAACAAATGGTCAACCTTTTGGGGCGGAATGTATAGTAGCGTTGAGCTGTCAAAAGGGAGATACAGCCCTAAGCTAACTTTGTAAACGTTATGTAATTAGACCTGTTCGATAACATAAGCTATGACGATTGACAAAAGATTTTTTTACCGTACACAGACTAATTTTCCCGGTAATACTTGCCATTTGTATTTCAAGAAAATTAAGCAAAGTATGGCGGAAAAAGATTTGTCAAGGGGTGTGGCGGAGGTGTCGAACAGGTCTAATACAACGATTTTATAAGAAAAAAATATTTTTTCTGAATTTTTCGCGATTGCCTAAAGTTTTGAAAGAAGTCTAATAATAATTGTAAAAAGATATTTTTGAAAGACGCTCTGATATTTGTGTTACTGTGAAATATCTCAAAAGGTTAGGCGAAGTATAATGGATAAAGGATTTGTAAGACAGATTTGAAGATGTTGTTGAACGGGTTTACAAAAATAAGACAGATTTAACGTGTGTTTATGTGAAATTCAAATAAGTATAGCTGTAAAGATATGTGGGGATTTATTGACTGACAAAGAGAAAAATATGTAAATGGTTTTTAGACAGTATTATATATGTTGTTTTTTAGGAAATAAAGATTTATTTGGAGGAGTTTTATGAGATATTTAGAGGATTTACGGGAGGGAGACGCTCTTATCGGGCATTATTTATGCAAGCAGAAGCAAACCCTTAAATCAAGAGCGGGAAAAAATTATTTATCTTTAAAATTACAGGACAAAACGGGAACCATTGACGGAAAAGTATGGGAACTAAATCATCAGATACAAAATTTTGAAGAGGGAGATTTTATTAAAATAGATTCCCTTGTGCTTACATATCAGAACGAACTACAGCTCAACATAAAAAAAATAAGAAGAAGCCAAGAGGGGGAATATAATCCCGCGGATTACATTCCGTGTACGGAAAAAGATATTTCCCTTTTATATAATCAATTTACGGATTACATAAAAACAATTTCAAATGTACACATAAGGGATTTGCTTGAAAATATTTTTATTAAAAACGGAGATATAGCGGAAAAGTTTAAACAGCACTCAGCCGCCAGGGCTATGCATCATAATTATATGGGGGGACTTTTGGAGCATTCTCTTTCAGTTGTTCAAATATGTGATTTTATGGCCCCAAGATGTAAATATATAAACAGGGATATTTTAATCGCTTCAGCTATGCTTCATGATATAGGAAAATTGTGGGAATTGTCGTCATTTCCTGAAAACGATTATACAGACGAGGGACAGCTTATTGGGCATATCGTTATCGGAACGGAATTTATATCTTCCGAAACGGCGAAAATCGCTGATTTTCCCGAAACCCTTAAGATACTTTTGAAGCATTGTATTATTGGGCATCATGGGGAATATGAATTTGGCTCACCTCAGCTTCCAAAGACTATAGAGGCTTTTATTCTTCATTGTGCCGATAATACGGACGCTAAAATTAAAATGTTTGAGGATGCTTTGCAAAAAAACAATACTCAGGGACATTGGGCGGGGTATCAGAAACCTCTTTTACGAAATGTCAGGGACTCGGAGTTTTAAAATTATTATAGAAAGACTATTTTGTCTCAAATTTTAAAAATTACTATGTGATTTTTTAGGCTTTCGGCGATTATAAAATATTTTTTTAAAATTCTTTTTATAAGATTAAAACAGCGTTGCCGTAAGTAGAAGCGAAAGGATTTTTAAAGTTAAGAAAGAAGACGGATAATTTTGGCAAGCGAGAGAAAGAAAATATCAGCTAGTGAAATCAATAAATTTTGTTACTGTAATTATCAATGGTATTATGAAAAAGTTTATGGATTGGCTGAGATAAGACGATTAAATTCGGAATATTGTGAAAAAAACGGATTTAAAAGCGGTACGAGCAAAAATTTTGAAAGAGGAATAAGGTTTCACAACAGGTATGTTTTTAAGTATAAGATAAAACGGTTTTTTAAGTTTATTTTATTTTTGATTATTTTTGTTTTAATTGCCGCGGCGGTTTATTTTATAAATTATTATAAAATTTTTGATTTGGACGGTTTTTTATGATTTTTTATTTTATATGCGGTTTTACGCTTTTGGTTGTGTGTTTTTTTGTTAAAGATTTTTTTCGTAGGGATATAAAAAAGACGAAACCGGTTTTACATCCTTTTGGATATAAAATTATTTATACCGATCAGAAAATTAAATGTGGAAATAACGTTGTTAAATCAAAGCTCTTAAAATCGGAGAAGTTTGGATTACAGGGAAAACCTGATTTTATATATAAAAATATTTTTGGAAAAATTATTCCTGTTGAACTTAAAAGCGGGAAAATAAACAACAGCAATTTACCACGTATGGGTGATATGATGCAGCTTGCCACGTATTTCATAATTATTGAGGAAGTTTATGGAAAAAAGCCAAAGTTCGGAAATTTAATTTATAAAGATTATATGTTTAAAATCAAAAATACAAAAAGTATAAGAAAAGAAGTTATTAAAACTGTTGAGAAAATGAATAATATGCTTGTCTCAGGAAAAGGAGAGGCACGCTGTGAGTTTGTTAAATGCAGATATTGCCTTTGTAAAGGAATATGTGAGTTTTATAGAGATGTGCAAAACTTTTGATTATTTGTAAAGGAAATAATGATAAAGAGATT
>CANOGI010000205.1 GCA_947565475.1 uncultured Eubacteriaceae bacterium | reverse complement strand
TCTGAAAACAAACAAAAAAAGGCGAGATTAAAATTATTTTTGCAAGACAGCGGAAGGAGAGCATAGCCTATGCCGACTGACGCTAACGTGGCGAAAAGGATTTTGAACAGCCGAACTTGCTCATTTTTCGAGTGGCTTGACTATATATAGGTGTTAAAATAATTTTATTTTTATCTATGGCGTATCTGAAGTTAAAATATATACGAAAAATTATAAAAGATAAATTTGAAATGCGATTATTTTATTTTTTGTAATTTTGGGCTGTTTCCTAAATCAAAAAGTGTTTAAACTTTTAGAAAGAGGTTGTTTATATAATTTTAACGATTATTACATAGTTTTCGGATAAGTTCAATTTCATTAATTATTATTTTCTATAGCAGTTTACAAAATTTTTAGCGCTAAACAGTTATTGATTTGATATTAAGTTAAAAAATATTTATTAGGGTTTCCTTATTTAAGGCGGAGGTATCGATATGTTTAACAGAAAAGACCTTCTTGGGCTAAGAGATCTAAACGAGAACGAAATTATGACTATTCTTGAAACGGCTAAAGTAATGAAACAAAAAATTGATGACCCTTCCAAGCGGGACAATGAGTTAAAAACATCAAGCGTTGTCACTTTATTTTATGAGAATAGTACCCGCACAAAAATGTCTTTTATGCTTGCGGGAGATTATCTTGGAGCTATTGTTAAAGATTTGGGTGTCGCGACAAGCAGTGTTAATAAAGGGGAAAGTCTTATTGATACAGGACTTAATTTAGACCAGATGGGTATAAATGTTATGATTATACGGCATTCTATGACAGGAGCGGCGCATATTCTCGCTAAAAATGTGAGGGCATCAGTTATCAACGCGGGCGACGGAATAAATGAACATCCAACGCAGGCTTTGCTTGATTTATTTACTATTCTTGATTATAAGAAAAAGTTTGAGGGTTTGAATGTCACAATTTTAGGCGATATTTCTAACAGTAGAGTAGCGAGAAGCAATGTTTTTGGGCTTACAAAACTTGGGGCGAGGGTTACTCTCGCGGGGCCGTCAACGCTTGTATCAAATTCTATGAAATCGCTTGGTGTTGACGTAGTTACAGATATTCCGAGAGCTGTAAGCGACGCTGATGTGGTAATGGGTCTAAGAATTCAATTTGAGAGACAAAAAGCGATGCCTTTTCCAAGTCTTAGAGAATACAGTAGATTTTTCGGCGTAAACAATGATATTTTAAAGTATGCTAAAGACGATGTTCTTGTTATGCATCCCGGACCTGTAAACAGGGGAATTGAGTTAAGTACTGATGTTATTGACGGAAATCACTCTGTTATTAACATTCAGGTTAAAAATGGCGTCGCTGTAAGAATGGCTATTTTAAAACTTTTGGGAAATCACTGAATTGTTTTGTGATTTTTTAACAGAAAGGGGTAATATAAAATATGAGTATTTTAATCAAAAACGGGCGTGTTATAGACCCTGGAAATTCTATTGATAAAGTTTGTGATTTGATAATTTCAGACGGTAAAATTACTCGTGTTGAGGAAAATATTTCAGAGGCGGCGGATAAGATTATTGACGCTAAGGGATTTTGGGTTGTTCCAGGGCTTATTGACTTGCATGTTCATTTGAGAGACCCCGGATTTGAGAAAAAGGAAACAATAAGAACTGGTTCGAGAAGCGCCGCTATGGGAGGATTTACCACAATTTGCTGTATGCCTAATACAAAACCTGTTATTGATAATGAAATTATTGTTGAGTATATCAATATGAAAGCGAAAAGAGACGGAGTCGTCAATATTCTGCCTATAGGAAGTATTACAAAAGGGCAAAAAGGTGAAGAGCTTTCAGATATAGGGAAGATGGCTGAGGTTGGAATATGCGCTATTTCTGAGGATGGGAGAAGTGTCGCTAACGCAGCTCTTATGAAAACGGCTCTTAAATACGCCAGTATGTTCAATCTTCCCGCGTTTTCACATTGCGAGGACTTAAATCTTGTTTCAAGAGGACAAATGAATGCGGGCGAAAAAGCTTCTTTACTTGGGTTGAGAGGTATTTCCAACGATTCGGAAGAGGTTATTGTAGCGAGAGATATTATTCTTGCCGACAGCGTAAACGCAAGGCTTCATCTTTGTCACATGAGTACGCAAGGCTGTGTTGAGCTTATAAGACACGCTAAAGAACAAGGGAGCTTAGTTACGGCTGAGGTTACTCCTCATCATTTTACTCTTACGGAAGATGATATTAATGATTATGATGCTAATTTTAAAATGAATCCGCCTCTTAGAACAAAAGAGGATGTTGAGGCTCTTAGGAAGGCTCTTAAAAATAATATTATTGACGTAATAGCGACTGACCACGCCCCGCACCATATTGATGAGAAGAACTGTGAGTTTGAGAAAGCTGCGAATGGTATTATTGGTCTTGAGACGTCGGTTTCTCTTGGAATCTCAGAGCTTGTTGAGACAGGTGTTCTTACCCCCTCTCAGCTTATTGAGAAAATGTCTCTTAATCCCGCTAAAATTTTAAATTCGGATAAAGGTACTTTATCTGTTGGGTCAGTTGCGGATATTACAATTATCGACCCTAATCTTGAGTATAATATTAATGTTGAAAAATTTGCTTCGAAAGCCAGGAACACTCCTTTTGACGGCAGAAAAGTAAAAGGAAAAGTTCTTTATACTATTGTCGCCGGTGATATTATTGTTGAAAACGGCGAATTAAGAGAGGAGTTTAAATAAAATGATGATGATTGACAAACTTATAAACAGAATTAAGGCCACGGGGAATCCAACGGTTGTTGGGCTTGACCCAAATCAAGACTTCATTCCTAAATTTATTATGGAAAGGGTTGCGGTTAAATATGGCTGGACTCTTAAAGCCATGGGCAAAGCCATTCTTATATTTAACAAAATGATTATTGATGAGATTTATGATTTAGTCCCCGCTGTTAAGCCCCAGATAGCTATGTATGAAAGATATGGAATAAGTGGGCTTAAAGCGTATGTTAAAACTATTGAGTATGCTAAAAAGAAAGGTCTTATTGTAATTGGGGATATTAAAAGAAGCGATATAGCCTCGACAGGGCAGGCTTATTCTGATGGACATATAGGCAGAGCTAAAGTTGGATTATCTGAGTTTGAGGTTTTTAAAGAGGATTTTGTTACGCTTAATCCTTATCTTGGCTCAGATTCTATAACGCCTTTTATTAATGACTGTAAAGCTTATGGAAAAGGTTTATTTGTTCTCGCTAAAACATCAAATCCTAACAGTGGTGAAATTCAGGATTTAATTGTTGGCGATATTCCTCTTTATGAAAAAGTCGGGGAGCTTATATCTAAATGGGGCGAGGAACTTATTGGCGAGAATGGTTTTAGTGAAGTCGGGGCTGTTGTTGGAGCTACTCACCCTGAGCAAGCGAAGCGACTTAGAGATGTTATGCCCCATACATTTTTCCTTGTTCCGGGGTATGGAGCGCAGGGAGGTAAAGCCGAAGATCTTGCGGTATGTTTCAACAAAGACGGTCTCGGAGCGATTGTTAATTCATCAAGAGGAATTATCGCCGCGTATAAAAAAGAGCAGTATAAGGATAAATTTACGGAAGAGGAATTCGCTAAAGCGTCGAGACAGGCGGTTATTGATATGAAAAATGATTTAAGGAGATGTTTATAGGCTATGGAGAAAACTATTAAAGCGGAACTTATACTTCAAAATGGAATGAAATTTAAGGGCAGCGCTTTCGGTTATGTAAAAGAAACGGTTGGTGAGGTTGTTTTTACAACAGGTATGACAGGGTATCAGGAAACTTTAACAGATCCGTCTTTCGCGGGTCAGATTGTTACTATGACATATCCTCTTATAGGCAATTATGGTATTAATCTTGAGGATATGGAAAGCAGAAGACCTTTTCTTAAAGGATTTGTTGTTCGTGAGAAGTGCGATATGCCGAATAACTGGCGCTGTGAAATGGAGCTTGACGGCTTTTTAAAGCAGTATAAGATTATGGGTATTGAGGGAATAGATACAAGAGCGCTTACAAGGGTATTAAGAGATAACGGTACTATGC
>CANOGI010000204.1 GCA_947565475.1 uncultured Eubacteriaceae bacterium | reverse complement strand
ATTATGCCTTATGGAGGGCTTAGAGTGGTAAAAAAGGCTTTAGAGTCTTACGGCTATAAAATTGATGATGATACAGCAAAAATATTTTCCAAGTACAGAAAAACCCATAATGACGGAGTATTTGACGCGTATAACGAGGAGATAAGAAAGGCGAGACATTCGGGTATAATTACAGGGCTTCCAGACGCTTACGGAAGGGGAAGAATTATAGGCGATTACAGAAGAGTGGCGTTATACGGAACAAATTTTCTTATTGAGAACAAAAAACTTGAGCTTGAGTCAACTTCTCCGCTTAATTTTGATTTTGAGACAATTCTTTTAAGGGAACAGATTAGCGAGGGAATTAAAGCGCTTTATGAACTTAACAAACTTGGGGAAAGTTATGGATTTGACCTTACGAGACCTGCGGAAAACGCTATGGAAGCGGTTCAATGGACTTATTTGGCTTATCTTGGCGCGGTTAAGGAGCAGGACGGAGCGGCGATGAGCCTTGGTAGAACTTCTACATTTTTTGACATATATATAGAAAGAGATATTGAAAAAGGTATACTTGACGAGTGTGAGGCTCAGGAAATTATTGACGATTTTGTTATGAAACTTAGAATAATAAGATTTTTAAGAACTCCTGATTATAACGAGCTTTTTTCAGGAGACCCCACATGGGTTACCGAATCAATAGGAGGAATGGGAGAGGACGGAAGAACTCTTGTCACTAAAAACAGTTTTAGGATTTTGCATACGCTGAATAATTTAGGTCCAGCGCCAGAGCCTAATATGACAGTTTTATGGTCTGTTAATTTACCGAGAGGGTTTAAAGATTTTTGTGCTAAAACGTCTATAAATACAAGTTCCGTACAATATGAAAACGACGACCTTATGAGAAGATATTGGGGAGACGATTACGCTATCGCTTGCTGTGTATCCGCCATGAGAATAGGAAAACAGATGCAGTTTTTTGGCGCAAGGGCAAATCTCGCGAAAGCCCTGCTCTACGCTATTAACGGGGGAAAGGACGAAAAGAGCGGTGAGCAAATCGCGCCTATGTTTGCTCCGATTACATCAGAGTATTTGGAATATGATGAGGTAATGAGTAAATTTGAGCAAATTACGGAATGGCTATCCAGAGTTTATATGAACAGTCTTAATATTATCCATTTTATGCATGATAAATATAATTTTGAGAGGCTTCAAATGGCTTTGCATGATAAAGAAATTCTTCGTACACAGGCCTGTGGCATAGCGGGGCTCTCTGTGGTCGCCGATTCACTTTCAGCTATCAAATACGCTAAAGTCAAGGTTATAAGAAATGACGATGGCCTCGCTGTGGATTATGAGGTCGAGGGCGAGTATCCGGCATTTGGAAACAATGATGAGAGAGCGGACAAAATAGCTTGTGATATAGTGAAAAATTTTATGGGAAAATTGAAAAAGCAGACTTCTTACAGACAAAGTATGACGACTATGTCTGTCCTTACAATTACGTCTAACGTTGTTTATGGTAAAAAGACCGGAAGCACACCAGACGGAAGAAAAGCAGGCGAGCCTTTCGCTCCCGGCGCGAATCCAATGCATGGAAGAGATACAAAAGGAGCCGTAGCGTCTCTTAAATCAGTTTCAAAACTGCCGTATGAGTATTCTCAGGACGGTATATCTTATACTTTTTCAATTATTCCTCAGGCTCTTGGCAAAAGTGATGACGACAAAATAAAAAATCTTACAGGCATTATGGATGGATTTTTTTATGATGAGGGGCATCATATAAATATTAATGTTCTTGACAGAGAAACATTATACGACGCGATGGATCATCCTGAGAAATATCCGCAGCTTACTATACGTGTTTCAGGGTACGCCGTAAATTTTATAAGACTTACGAGAGAACAGCAGCTTGATGTTATAAACAGAACTTTCCATAGTGTTGTATAGACTTGTATAAAACCACCGTGATAACGATTGATAAAAAATTTTTTTTGTCAACGTAAGTTTGCTTTTTATGTGGGTACTCAGAAAATGTTTCAAGAAAACCCGACAAAGATAGGCGGAAAAAGATTTGTCAACGGTGTTACGGTGGTTTAGAACAGGTCTAATAAAAGAATTTTTTGAATATATCATATTTATTGAAAGTTATCTATTCATTCTTTTATTGGTTCGCTATAAATAGATATAGATGTTTCGGTAACTTAGAAGGTGAGATTTTTATGGAGATTAAAGCTAAAATTCATTCAGTTGAAACTTGCGGAAGTGTGGACGGTCCGGGAATAAGATATGTTATATTTTTTAAAGGTTGTCCCCTCAGATGCGTATACTGTCATAATCCTGATACATGGAGCGATGATAAGGGAATAGAGGTAACTGTTTCCGAGTTATTTTCTGATATTAAGAATTACAAAGAGTTTATGAGATTTTCGGGTGGAGGTATAACTGTTACCGGCGGGGAGCCCCTTATGCAGAGCGAGTTTATTTACGAGCTTTTTAAGTTGTGCGAAAAAAATAATATTCATACAGCGATTGATACATCGGGGAACGTTTTCAATGAAAATGTAAAAAAAGTTCTTGAATATACCAATCTTGTACTTTTGGATATAAAGGCTTTTGATGATAAAATATTTAAGAGTATTACAGGAAAAAGCGTTAAAAACACACTATTGTTCGCTAAATGGCTAAATGAGAAAAATATTGACACTTGGATAAGATTTGTTTTTGTTCCTACGGTAAACGATGATTTTGAGGATATTATAAAAATCGCTAATTACGTACAGGGATTAAATAATGTCTCAAGAGTTGAGGTTTTGCCATTTCATAAAATGGGGGAATATAAATGGGAAGAGTTGAAACTTAAATATAAACTTAAAGACGTTATGCCGCCTCTTGAGAAAGATGTTGAAAAAGTTAAAAATATATTTAGGGATAAAGGTATAAATGTAGTATAAATCTATATTTAGTCATAGAGTTTTAATAATTAAGAACATTATTATATTCTTAGCTCATAAATTATATTGATTTGTTTTTGAGTCCTTACTATAGCATATATGAAAATCTTTGCAGATTATCAAAATTATATAAAGTATCATTTTTCAGGGAAGTATTTTTATCTCATCAAAATCTTAATGTCCCCAAAATTATAAAAAATAAAGGAAAATAGTTTATTTTATTTTTTCATAATTTTTTTGTATATTTTATCTAAAATAATACTTTAAAATATTTTTAACTGTTTCTTAAAGTTTATAAAGTTATAATGATGTTATGTCTATAGATATGTTATTTTCAAAATCGTATTTTGAGAAAATTGATTTGTAAATATCGTTTAAAATATTTTTTATCTCATTATCAGAAAGAGTATTCCCCTTTTTTAATGGCAGGTAAATTATCCGAAAATGTACACCAAAACAGACACTCGTTATACTTGTTTTTATAAAACCATTTTTATTATAAAAAGACGCTCTCTTCTTTCGGATTGTTGCCTCTTCATCTGTCTTGGAATATGCTGGGTCTTCAATTTCCGCTATTATTCCGTTTTTAAATGGGATTGTGTTTTTTACCATATCTATGGATAAACTTCCAAAACCGCCGTTTCTATATGCCGGATTTACAGCGAAAAAATCTAAAAGAGCGCAGTCTTGATATTTTTCAGACATAGCGAAAAACATATATGACTTTAACTCATTATACCCAAAAAAGCCCTTTCCTAAATAAATATTTTTATCGTATAATTTCAATATATGGGGCAATGTTTTAAGTTCATCTTTTGGAAAGTCATATTTTGTGTATTTTTCATATACTTCAGATATTTCATTTCTTGAAAAAGTTTTTTCGATTATTTTGTTTTTCAATTTTTATCGCCGGCTTTCTTTATTAATTTTAACTGTTTTTATATAGTATAGTATATTATATATTTGTTGTTTTAAATTTGTCAAGGTATAACACAACAAATCATTTTTTTTAAATTGATTTATATAATATGATAACACGTATGTTTCATAAACTGATAATACGCACAGATATAAAACTTACTTGAGTGACTGTAATTCATATTTATGTGCCATATATACTTGT
>CANOGI010000203.1 GCA_947565475.1 uncultured Eubacteriaceae bacterium | reverse complement strand
GCCTTTTGTTGTGCCCATAACAGTGTCTATTTTTATAAGCTCATCTTTTAAAGCGGTAATTCCTGTCTCCTCAAAAAGCTCTCTTAAAGCGGCGTTTAAGCTTGTCTCCCCGCTTATAACAGATCCTCCCGTATTTTCCCATAAATTAGGATATATTTCTTTGGTAGGTGCTCTTCGAGTAACAAGAATTTGTTTCTTACTGTTTACTGTAATAATAGAAACGACAATATGATATTCGTCATCATTTAACGGAATACCTCTTTGATGAATTTTATTAAGCGGTCTTCTGTTTTTATCATATAAATCCCAATATTCCAAATAAGCACACCCCTTATTCAATAAAGTATAATATAATTTTAATATTATAATATCATATATAAGCGATTATTGTCAATTCTGGCTTATTTTTAAACTTTATTAATAATTATTAATTGTTAAAGTTGTTCACGTCCGTTTCCTAAACCGACAATATGCACAAATATAAAACTTACTTGAGTGACTGTAATTCATATTTATGTGCCATATATACTTGTTTTACTTTAATTAAAGTTCTTTCGCGATAATATAATTATTACATTTTTGTGCAAGATTACATTTATGAAACGTATGTGATATGATAGGTTTTGTTATTGAAAAAATCAATAATATATGTTATAATCAATAAAACGATGTATTGCAGGAATACGTGTTATTATGGCTTTAAACGGGGGTATTGAGATTTAGTGGAGGGATATTTTTATGAAAAAAAAGGTTAATATGGGCATGATTATTGTTTTAAGCATGTCCGCGGCCTCTTCGGCGGAATTAATTTCAGCCGATACGGCTTATATAAATAATAATCAAAATGATAAAAAAATAAATATTTTTCCTGAAGACACTGGGGAAAGCTTAAAAGATTCAGTCAATACTAAAGATAATTTTGAGAAAATTTATGATTACATAGATGATGACACAAACATAAAGGTAACAACATTAAGTAAAAGCGGAAAGATTAATTCAGGAAAAATAATAACTGAGAAAATATATGAAAAAGAAACGTACGAAACGGTTTCTTCAAGCGCTATAGGAAACGGGTCTGTTGATTTTAAGCTTAAATTTAAAAGTACCGACTCAAAAGAGGATTTTTCCAAGAATAATTTTACAGAGGTTACAGACGTTAATACTTCGGGGGCGGCAATTGATTTTGATTCGTCTAAAATTCCATATGTCCCTTTTGACGTGTCTTTAGGCGATATTAGAATTAAGAAAGCAAACGGAGTAGGCGTGACTGTTTGCCAAAACGAAAAGGAAACTTTTCTTTATGGCGGTATAAGGGCGGCGCTTTTGGGAAATACGTCGGTATACGGGGTATATATTGATGAAAATATTGATACTGAGATAATTTTAAACGGAGTTTCTATTTCTTCTGACAGCGGGGTAAATATCGGTGAAAGTTCTAATGTCGATTTTAAAATTATTGACGGCTCCCTAAATACGATAAAAAATTTTAATAACGATGGAAAGATTAATATTTATGGCGAAACGGGTTCTCTTACGTCACGTGATTTTAACGGAAAAGTAGGAATATTCGGCGGCGTTATAAAAGCGACTGAGAAATGTGATGGGCTTTTGGAGCTTATTATAAAGAATTGTTCAGCCGATATAAAAACAAAACAAACAGTTAAAAATAGCGATTCAAAAAAAGAGGCGCTTTTTTGTAATTCTGTAAAGGTGGAAGGCATAAATTCCTCAGAGACGGTTGAGGTTGATATAAACGGAGAGTCTTTTATATCAAAAACAGATATTGGCGGTAAATTGTATTTATTTTTGCCTAACAGGGATAATAAAGTAATTATTAAAAATAGAGATACGGCCTTTATGGCTAATATTAAGGAAGATGGCGGAGGAAATTATACAGCAAAAGAAATTTCTGAGATTAATAGAGTCGATGTTGAGGTTTTTCAAAATCTTAGAAGTGATGATTTTGTGGATATTTCTTTTAAAGTTAAAATTCCTGAAAATATGAAATATTCAGATGATTTAAAAATAGGCGTGCAATGTTTTGACAGCGGATGGCTTATTGATGATTCAGTATCAGAAAAAAATATAGCTAAACTTATTAAAGACGAAAAAGGCGACTACTATAACGTTACTATATCAAAACTTGAGAATAATAAGAATTATAAATGTAGGGTATTTTCTCTTTTGGAAGACGAGATTAATTTCTCGGATGTTATGGAGTTTAAGACAAAAAGTGTTAAGGAGGAATGTTTTGATGAGTTAAAAGTGTCAGGGCTTTCAAAAACTTTTAATTCGTTAGGGCAGGGAATAGACATTTTCTCAGACACTGATTACAATGTTATTTATTATCAAGATGGTAAAAGATTGGAGAAATTACCTGTTGACGCAGGGAAATATATTGCTAAGGTTATAGTGAACGATAAAGAACATGAGTATTTTGAAAAAAACTTTGAGTTTGTGATTGAGAAAGCGGAACCGATTGTTTTAGAAGTTCCTTACGCTACAAATGTTATTATTGGCAATAAAATTTCGACAAGCAGGCTTTTCGGGGGAAAGGCAGAGGGCAACGGCAACTCTCTTGACGGAAGTTTTAGATGGAAAGACGAGGAGGAAATTGTTGAGGAGTCGGGAGAATATTTAGCCGAATTTATACCTTATGATAAAAATTATACCCGTGTTGAATACAAAGTTACTATTGTGACAGATGATGAGAAACGTGTCGATTTTATTTATAATTTACAAAACAAATATGATATTAAAAAAGGCGAGATTTTAATTTTAAAGACAGAGGCGGCGGCTAACGACGGAAGCGCGGTTATATATCAATGGTATAAGGACGGAGAAATTATTGATGGGGCTGTTTCGGGAATATTAGTAAAAGATAATATTTCTGAGAATGATGGCGGTGAATATTTTGTTATAGCGAGGACTCTTGATGGATATTCAGCTCAAAGCGGTAAATGTTTTATAAACGTTACTGAAAGTGTTGACAATGAAAATGAGGCTGAAAATGACGATAAAGGCGATTTGATAGACTCCGTAGGTTCGGTCGGGAATTATAAAAGAAAACTTTCAGGAAGCGCCTTTTTTCCAAAAAAGAAAGAAAATGAGACTGAAAGTGAGATTGAGAATACCACCGATGAATTTTATGAAGATGAGACCAATGATGATGAACCAGACGAAAATAAAACACAAAAGAGTTTTATTAAAAGTATATTTAATAGAAATGATGACAATAACAACAATTTTGACGGTGAGGACGAATTTTACGAAACATCTGAATTTACTTCGGAAGAGGTTGAACCGAGAGGCGGTTTTATCAAGAAGTTATTTAATAAAAACAAAAATGATGATGGATTGGAAGATTCTGACTTTGATAATAATATAAGCGGTTTAGAATTAATAAAAAGGATTACGGACGATTTACTTATAGAAATTTATGGTAAAGTTACATATCCAGATGATTATACTGTCGCGGCGACAACTGTGTATGACGGGCCTTATACCGGTCAGGAAAAAGCGGTTTTTCAGCTGAATGAGAACGGATATTTTACAGAGGTTGATAAATATAGTTTTTCAGGTAATGAGGTTAGTATATTAACAGACAGGGACTTTCCTCTTATTGTGGGAAAAGCCAAAACTTATTCAGATATAAAATATCATTGGGATAACGACGATATTAAATTTATTTCGGCTTTTGACATTATGTCCGGACAGGGAAATAATTTTAATCCTGAAAAAAATGTTACGAGAGGGGATTTTATTGAAGCCCTTTACAATTTAGCGGGAAAACCGAAATATAGTGAAAAACAAGAATACCTTGATGTTACACCGGAAAGTAGATACTATGATTCTGTGAACTGGGCTTATGAACAAGGATTTATCAAAGGAAGAAGCGAGACTGAATTTGGAGTTAATCTTAATGTGACCAGAGAACAGGCGGCTGTTGTTATTTCAAAATATATTGAGAAAATGGGTTTTGAGCTTTCAGGTTCTCAAAAGAGATATTCTGATTTTCAGAATATAAGCGATTGGGCTTTGGAAGAGGTTTATAATGTAAATCAGAAAGATTTTATTTTTATTATTGAT
>CANOGI010000202.1 GCA_947565475.1 uncultured Eubacteriaceae bacterium | reverse complement strand
GTTGTCGGCGTTTTCAAAAAGTTCCTCATAACTACTTCCATCCGTTGGATATTTGGCTGTACCCATAGAAACAGATAAATCAACCTCTCCCTTAACACCCTTAAATTTTTCCGCTATGGTCATTCTTATCGCTCTAAGATAACTTCTAAGCTCCATATTATCATTAAATCCGGAAAAAACAATAACAAACTCATCTCCACCAAATCTTCCGACAACGCCTCTGCCATTAACAATTTCCTCTATAGTACTTGAAACCGCCTTAATAATCTCATCACCAAAAAGGTGCCCAAAATTATCATTTATTAATTTAAAATTATCAACATCAATAACAACTATATTGACAAAAAAGTCGGGTTTTTTATTTATAAGTGTCGTAGCGTATTTGACTATACTTTCTTTGCTTAAAAGTCCCGTAAGGGCGTCTCTGCCTATTTTATCGATTTCTCTCTCCTTAGACTCGCTTTCCGCTGTTAAAGTTCCGATTACTAATAAAGCTTTATCTTTAAAATTCAAAGTCTCTCCTCTAAAAACATTATACGAATACTCCTCATCAGCGTAAACTTTAGAATCATTTATCTCATAATAAAAATTCTGCGCGCCTGACTCAATATCTTTGCAAAGTTTTTGAAAAACAGAAATATTTTTATCTTTTATATAATTGTTTGAAATAATATATTCTTTCCATTCGGAAAATTTCCCGTTATAAATCTCAACGTCTTTATTTTTATTAATCAAATAAAATTTTATTTTTTTCGTGTCAAATGAATACTCAAAACATATCTTTCCTAAAATATCTAAAAGTACCCTATATTTATAAATTGACAAATTTCTGTCCTCTATTGTGTTTATCCAATTCTCAATGGTGTAAATATCGGCGTAAATTCGTTTGTCGCCATCTTCCGAGTCATCTGTAAGTTTTATTTCCATAAACACTTGCTCATACCTACGCTCATAATTCAGCAAGCGAATTATTAAATAACGCTTTTCTCCATAACCAATAGTTTGAAAAATATCTTTAACTTTGTTTTTATCCTTTTCATATATGTTGCTCATAAGAGAATTAAAATTTTGGGCGCCTATAAACTCAAAATATTCCGGAGCGGCACTGACCACATTCCCATACTCATCAAAAATAACGTTGCCTATCATAATATTTTACCTCCAAACTATAGCGTTTTTAAAAACTATATAACCAGTTGTTAAAACTATACAAACAATAAATTCTCAAAAATATAATATTTGTAACTCGCTAAATATACAAAAATCACCAAAATAAAATAAGCACGGCTCAGAGAAAAGCGTTTTTACTCAAGTCTATCTCACCTTTTATAATTCTTCACACGTATTCTTTCGCCATTATACGCTTTAAATTTGGGTCTTACTGTTTAATTCTCGTTTGAATCGCTCTTTATATTACGCATAAAATCAAAAACAGCGTCAAAAACCGATTTATCTCCCGTAAGAGAAAATAAAATATCATAAAAATACTTTGCCGCCTCAATATTTCCACTTTTTTTCGCGTTTGTCCCGGCACTCGCCGCAAGCTTTACAATATCGGGATTCACACCCATCTGAATATCTGCCCGTCCGCAAATTTCTCTCATTTCCTCAACAGAAGGAGGATTTATACTGACGCCTTTCTCCGACGAGAGCTTTTCCAGCTTTTTAAAAGCGGCTTTATTAGGTTTAAAATAATGAGACAATATGTACATATTAACCGCGAAATCAAAATTTTCTTTTTCGCTGTAATATTTTCCTAAGTTGTAATAGCAAAGAGAAATCTGATTAATCTCATAACTATATTTAAGGCACCTTTTTGAAAGCTCAATAAATTTTTTATACTGTTTGGTCAGATACATAATCTGAGATAAATCAAGCATTAAGTCAACGCCTATAGGATTCCAAAAAAGAGCTTTCTCATAAGCCTCTCGTGCCTTGGCATCCTTTGACAATTTAAACAAAGAAAACCCATAAAGTTTGTAAATATAGGAGAAATTAAATTTTGTGGGTTTAACAAGTCTGCCTTTTTTATAAATTTCAGTATAAATATACATTTCAAATAAATTGCTAAGACTTAAATAATCAAAATTTCCACCATCTTGTCCATCTTCTTGTATATTAGGAATAATAGTTTCTATTACTCTCACAGCCTCAGCGTAATTTCCGTCAAAAATATTTTTCTCGGCGTTTTTTATTTTTTCTCTCACTTCCCCATTATCATCCTGTAAAAATTGCCCAAACAAAATTTTTTCTTCCTCGGGCAGCATATCATAAATCATTTTACCCGTCTCTTTATTAATCATTTCGGCAAAAGGCGATTTTCTGTACTCGGCATTTTTCTGCATAATATAAATAACGTCTTTTTCAACCTCTCCTGTAAGCCCAAGCCTGATTTTCTCCATAATATCCTCAAATTTCATAATAAAGCATCTCTCCTTTTCTGAAATCTCTCAGCAAATCCACAGGTTCCGCAAAGCTTTTCAACCGCCTTCTTCGCGGTAAACCCATCATAAAATTTTACCGCCCTTTCAGAATTTAAAATTTCGTCAAGTGAACTTTCAAATAAATTTCCAAAACAAATATCACCCTCATGATCAAGGCAACATGGAACAACGCTTCCATCGCAAAGCACGCCAACCTGGTCTCTTAACCCATAACAAAAACGGTCGTACACTTTTAAATCCTTTGAAATATCCGGCCACTCAAATTTTTGAGCCATTTCCATATATAAAAATTTTTTAATAGTTAAATTTTTTCCCTCACATAATATACTATTAATAGTATAACTAAGTCCAAATTCTTTTTCAAGTATTTTTAAAATTTCTTCATTAAGTAAATTATCAGCCTTTATAGATTCCCCATCAACATTCCAAAGCCTTAAAAGGCATATCTTCCCTCTATCGGAAGCTTTAAGAGAAAATTCAGCGATATTTTTAATATATTCGTTAAGGCTCATTTTTATATCATTGACCTCAAAACTGTGTAAAGAGATATTTACTCTGTGAACACTGTCGCTTGATAGTAAAATATCCCTTTTGTCCTTTAATAAAGTTCCATTCGTTGTTATTATAACTTTAAAACCCAAATCACCGGCTATACGTAAAATTCTCTTAATATTGGGATGCGTTAAAGGCTCGCCCAAAACATGTAGATAAATATATTCCCCAAAGCCTCTGAGCTTTTCCCCAATAATTTTAAACTCATCACAAGACATTAATCTCGGGGCTCTTTTCGTTTTAGGACAAAAAACACAATTAAGATTACACATATTAGTTATCTCTATATACATTTTTTTAAATTTTCTCATAAATAAAACATCCTCTTTTCCCAATTGCCATATTGACAAAACAAATCTCTTCACTTATCATTATAAGCAAATATATGTTATATTTTCAATATAAAAATATTTATAAAATGTAATTTTAAAACTAATAAAAATACAGGGAGATATAAAAATGAAATTAATGTTCGCCTCCGATATACACGGCTCCGCCTATTACTGCGATAAAATAAAAGAAATCTATAAAAAAGAAAAAAGCGATAAACTAATTCTTTTGGGAGACTTGCTTTATCACGGACCAAGAAATGACCTTCCAAAAGAATATAATCCAAAAAAAGTGGTAGAAATATTAAATTCAATGAGAGAAGAAATATTATGCGTAAGAGGAAACTGTGACTGTGAGGTAGACCAAATGGTATTGGACTTTCCAATACTCGCAGACTATATATTTCTATACCTTGATGATAAAGGCGTGCTTATAACTCATGGGCATAAATATAACAGCCAAAATCTTCCTCCCATGAAAAAAGGAGATATCTTAATTCACGGACACACTCATATTCAGGCCTTTGAAACCCATACTAATTATATATATATAAATCCCGGCTCTGTTTCCATTCCTAAAAATGGAAATGAAAACAGTTATATGACATATGATGATAAAACATTTAAAATTAAAAATCTTGATATGAAAATAATAAGAGAATTTTCAATTTACGGTGATTCTAATTCAATTTGAAAAAATTCTTTACTGAAATATACCACTTAATATTCAAAACTTTCGCTTTACGAAAGTCGTTTTAAAGGTTGCGTGGCAAACATCAAAATCGTAATGGCAATTACAC
>CANOGI010000201.1 GCA_947565475.1 uncultured Eubacteriaceae bacterium | reverse complement strand
GGATTTAGCGCCAAGCGAGACTATACAGTTGGATAAAGATAAATTGCTCGCTTTTGTGACAGAGCTCGGCTCCTCAAACTCACATACAGCGATTTTAGCTAGGACAATGAATATTCCGGCACTTATCGGAATTAAAATAAATTCAAAATGGAACGGAAAACTCGCTGTCGTCGATGGATATAGTGGAAATTTAATTATTGAGCCCGACGAGGAAACCCTTGATAAATATTTAAAAATTCAAAAAGATGACCTTGAAAAAAGAGAATTGCTTAAAGAACTGAAAGGAAAAGACACCGTTACCAAAAATGGAAAAAAAGTTAATTTATTCGCTAATATCGGAAAACCCTCAGATCTCACCAGCGTTTTAGAAAACGACGCTGAGGGAATCGGGCTTTTCAGAAGCGAGTTTCTCTATTTGGACTCTAAAGACTTCCCTACCGAAGAAGAACAATTTAGCGCATACAAAAAAGTTGCTGAGACAATGGGAAGCAAAAAAGTTATTATAAGAACGCTGGATATAGGCGCTGATAAACAAGTTGATTATTTTAATCTCGGACATGAGGATAATCCCGCCATGGGATATAGGGCTATTAGAATTTGCCTTTCTCAACAAGACATTTTTAAAACTCAGCTTAGAGCTCTGTTAAGAGCAAGTGCTTTCGGAAACATTTCTATAATGTATCCTATGATTATCTCCGTTAATGAGGTAACACAAATTAAAGAAATAGTAAAAAATATTATGGAAGAACTAAAAACAGAGGGAATTGATTTTAATGAGAATATCGAACAAGGTATTATGATTGAAACGCCAGCCGCTGTCATTATGAGCGATGAACTCGCTCAAGAGGTAGACTTCTTCAGCATTGGGACAAATGACCTTACACAATATACATTGGCAGTTGACAGGCAAAACCCAAAACTTGAAAACATAAATGATACTCACCATCCCGCTGTACTCCGCTCAATTAAAACGGTTATCGAAAACGCCCATAAAGCTGGAATATGGGCTGGAATCTGCGGAGAATTAGGAGCTGACACTACCCTTACCGAAACTTTTCTCTCATATGGTATAGATGAACTCTCAGTTTCACCCACTTTTATCTTACCTGTAAGAAAAGCCATAAGAGACTCGGAAGCGCTAAATAATTAAAAACAAATTTACAGATATAAAAAATCTCTAAATAATTAAATTAAATATGATGTAACAAAAGCCTCCTATATAAGATATATATTAAATAGGAGGCTATACTTTTTAATGACCCCGCATATACTATACTTTCAATATATTTATAACCACTCAACAAAATTCTCTCGAAATTATAGAATTTATAAAACTTTGAAAAAAATCTACTCTAAAACACCCCATCTTATTATTTATTAATAAATTATCTTACATTTCTAATGAAATGATTTTAAAAATTTAGAAGCCTTAGAAGTAATTTTATTAAGAGATTTTATAACTCTGCTTTGCTCCAATAAAATAGAAGTTAATTGTTTAGCGAAATCCTTATAATTTATTGTATCCTCAAGTATTAAATTGGAAAGACAATTTATTGATTTTTTATTATACATTAAAGAGAGACTATCTTTTATCATATCTTTTTCCGTGTTCTTTAATGAAATATAATCATTATATAATCTCACCTGTGTTCTTGATAAAGATTTTTTATAAAATGAGCATACATCTAAACGTGTCTGTATCCGCTCTGACAACTTTTTATTCTCTTTTAATAAATTATTTATTCTTCTCGAATTTTCGCTTAAATACTCTATAAAATCATCTATATCACTTTCATTTACCTTGCTTAAGTCGAAAGCGTATTTTTCTAATATCCCAATAACAGCTCGCTGCGTTTTTGATAAATTTAACGACAAACTTCCTGTATTAAAAAACGGTAATAAAATAGTGTTAGTCATATTATATACCTCCTTTATTTTTTTATAAGTTCTTAAATTCTTATACTATGTATAACTTACATTTCTTTTTTCTCAAGTTTATGTTATATATTTATTATACATTGTATTTGTAAATTAAATATGAATTATAAATTAAAAAAATATTAATTTTATGGTAAAATTTTTATGAAAAATCACAAAAGTTCACTAAGTACCCTTAAAACATTATTTTTCATTCATATGGCACTTTAAAATTTAAAATATTAGCGAAAAATTACAAAAAACAATTAATGTGACCTAAGTCGATCAATTTGAAAAATGAACAAGTTAGACGGTTTAAAAATTTTTTTACCGCGTTAGCGTCAGTCAACATAGGCTTTGCTCTCCTTCCGCCGCCTTCTTTAATCTCGCTTCTTTTGCTTATTTTCAAGTAGCTTGACTATTAAAATCACTCATACTATATTATTATAAATCTGCGTAGTCACAAAATAATTATATGTTTCACTATATATAAAACTAAAAAACCTTACAGTCTTGCCTCAAACTCCACTTGTTTTTTAAAAAAGCAAAACAATCAAAATCCTCCTCCAAAAACAATTTTCTATTTTTTTAATAACAACTTATTTTTCTGAATTTCTCGCCTTTATTTACTGTTTTCACAGCAGAGAATACAAAATAAATAATGACAAACAACTGTTTTTGTGATATAATTCATTTGATATAGTTGGGGGGAGGATATATATGGAAAACGAAAAAACAACGCGCAACTTAATTGAATATATGTTGAGTCTTCTTATATCTAAGGATAATACTATTGATATTGAAAATTTCGATGAAAATTTGCCAGTGTCGGAAAATATACGTAGAGCGTATGAGGTAATAAAGTTCATGGATGAAATACCTGGCGGATTTTTAATATATCACGCTGATGATGAGCAAAACATTATTTACGCTAATAAAGCTTTGGTTCGTATTTTTAATTGCGACAATTTAAAAGAATTTCGGGAACTAACAAAAAATTCTTTTAAAGGAATTGTGCACCCCGATGAATTGGAAAAAGTAGAACTAAGTATTAAAGAACAAATAGCTAAAAGTCAATATGATTTAGATTACGTTGAATACAGAATTATTTGTAAAAACGGGGAAATTCGCTGGATTGAGGATTATGGACACTTTATTCACACAGAAACCGCAGGTGACATCTTTTATGTGTTTTTAGGTGACGCGACTGAAAAACATAATCGCCATATGGCTGAAAAAGCTAATGAGAAAAAACTCACAAATATATTACAAAATCAAATCAACCAATATAAAAAAGAAAAAAAATTAATTACTCAAGAACATTTACATCGCCTTGAAGTTATAGAGGGACTTAGTATAAATTATGAGTCAATTCTCTACGCTGATTTAGATGCCGATAAAGTTCTGTCATATCGTCTAAGCAGCCGAACAATGTATCAATTTGAGGAAATTTTTCAGTCACGTGGGTTTAAAGGATATATATCCGATTATATTGATATGTGGGTTCATCCTAAAGACAAAAAAATGGTCTCAAAGTTTACTGATATAAATTATATTCGCAAAAAATTATCTTGTGAAAGAACCTACTATATAAATTATCGTGTTATTAACGCCGGAGAAACTCAATATTTACAGCTTCGAATCGTAAATGTTGGAAATAAAAAACACGTTTCTCAAATTGTTTTGGGATATAGCCGCGTAGATGAAGAAATTCGTCGTGAGATGGAGCAAAAACAAATTTTAGAGGAAGCTTTGAACAACGCAAATTTAGCGATTATCGCTAAAAATACTTTTCTCTCAAATATGTCTCACGATATAAGAACTCCGTTAAACGCTATCTTCGGTTTTTCAGCGCTTGCCAAAAAACATATTAATGATAAAGAGGCGGTTGAAAATTATCTTAATAAAATAGAATACTCAAGTAAAAAACTTTTAGAGCTTATTGAGAAAGTATTGGAAATTTCATGGGCAGAATCTAAGAATATACATATTAAAGAGACAACGTGTAATTTACACGATGTTATGAGTGAAATACATAAAACTCTTTTGCCTATTATAGATAAAAAAGAATTAAATTTTACTATGAATTTAGATGATTTGATACACTGTGATGTTTACGGCGATTGTGATAAATTAAAAAAAATCATTCTATATATTTCCGAAAACGCCGTAACTTATACAAATATAGGTGGAAAAGTTAGTATAACAG
>CANOGI010000200.1 GCA_947565475.1 uncultured Eubacteriaceae bacterium | reverse complement strand
ATTCTGGACATAAAGAAAAACCCTTCTTTCATCTATAATCCTTATAATTACCTCAATATTTTAAAATTACACAATTGTCAAAACTACTCGAATTTTTGTATAATAAAAATTCTCATAACCGACGGCGAAAGTATTCTCCTTTGTATTCAAAGTGAGCTTACACTCACCTTGAATACAAGAGTAAGTTCCCCCGCTTAAAAAGCGGGGGACTTACTATATCGGTTAAAGACGTTATCTCACAGCCGCGAAAGCGTCGTCCAAAGCGTTGATTAAATCGTCAATATTCTCAATGCCAATAGAAAGCCTTATTGTATTCGGCTTAATTCCCTGTTCTTTAAGCTCTCTTTCATTACATTGAGAGTGTGTCGTCGTAGCTGGGTGAATAACAAGAGATTTAGCGTCCGCCACATTGGCGAGAAGAGAAAATATCTCAAGGTTATCAATAAATTTATGCGCTTCTTTTTCCCCGCCCTTAATCTCAAAAGTAAAAATAGAGCCTCCGCCCTTTGGAAAATATTTTTTATAAAGCTCGTGACTCGGCTCGCTTTCCAGCGATGGATGATGAACCGCCTCAACTTTAGGATGCTTGTTAAGATAATCGACAACTTTAAGAGCGTTTAAAATATGCCTCTCAACTCTCAAGGAAAGCGTTTCAAGTCCCTGTAAAAACAAAAAGGCGTGGAACGGAGATAAAGTAGCACCTGTATCACGAAGCAAAATCGCTCTTATATAAGTAACAAAGGCGGCGCCGCCCGCGGCCTTAACAAAACTTACCCCATGATAAGATGGATTAGGCTTAACAAAAGCCGGAAACTTCCCTGAAGCCTCCCAGTCAAACTTTCCGCTGTCAATAATCACTCCACCTATAGCAGTGCCGTGCCCACCAATAAATTTTGTGGCGCTGTGAATAACAATGTCCGCGCCATACTCAATAGGTCTTACAAGATAAGGAGTAGCGAAAGTGGAATCGATAACAAGAGGTATTTTATTGTCATGAGCGATTTTAGAGACCTCTTCTATATCTATAATATTAGAATTTGGATTTCCTAAAGTCTCTATAAAAATCGCCCTTGTGTTTTCTCTGATAGCGGCAGCAAAAGAGCCAGCCTCCTCCGGATTGACAAAAGTTGTCGTAATCCCATAAGCTGGAAGAGTATGCTCAAGCAGATTATACGTACCCCCGTAAATTGTTTTTGAGGCGACAATATGTCCTCCTCCCTGAGCGAGAGCCTGGATAGTATAAGTAACCGCCGCGGCGCCAGATGCTGTCGCCAGAGCAGCTACCCCTCCTTCAAGAGACGCGATTCTCTCCTCAAATATTTCTTGAGTCGGATTAGTAAGCCTTCCATAAATATTTCCAGAATCTTTTAACCCGAATCGGTCGGCGGCATGTTTAGAGTTATGAAAAACATACGATGACGACGCATAAATAGGAACCGCTCTCGCATCGGTAACAGCGTCGGCCTTTTCCTGTCCTATATGTAATTGTTTTGTTTCAAACTTCCATTCTCTTTTTGCCATAATTCTCAATCTCCTTTATATTATATATATTATTTGATATAATTTCAATAAAACTTTTATTTTTTTTACATTAGCATATTCAGTATATCCTTTTTTATATAAATTAACCACTTGAAAAATAAACAAATTAGTGGGTGTCAAAACTATGAGAATTTTTGTATAAGAAAAATTCTCATAACCGACGACAAAAGTATTCTCCTTTGTATTCAGAATGAGGCTGGTCGCAAACCCTCGTTTTGCCGCTTACCCTTGCAACCTGGCTTGCGCTCCTCCTCAATACAAGAGTATGTCCCCCCCCCCCGCTTAAAAAGCAGGTGACTTCCTCTATCGGTTAAAATCTTTTTTCCCGTTAGCGTTAGTTGTCATAGGTTTTAGACTTTGCGCTCCTTCCTCTATCTTGAGAAAATAATTTTAATCTCGCCTCCTTTTGTTTATTTTCAAATAGTCTGACTATATCATCATATACCCGGTTTATAATTGTTTATATTTCATATAGAAATACTATGTTTTATAGTATACCATAATTTCCCGCTTTGTCAATATGTTTTCTAAATTAAATTTACAAACTTTCATAAAATAAAGCCGTTCAACAATAAATCTCACATTTAAACACTCTCAGGTGTTTTATAAATACAAGGAGGTAAAAATATGGATATAGAAGAAACTGTAATAAAATATAAAAACTTAATTTACAAGATTTGTATTATCATTCTTTGCGGCAAACAGGATTCTGTTCAAGACACATTTTACGTATATATAGAAAAAAGACCTAATTTCTCTGATAAAAGCCATGAGAAAGCATGGCTTTTACGGGTCTATAATCCGCAATATGATTCGTTTCAAAATACGATATCCTAAAATATTTATAGATAAACTCGCTAACAGTCTCCCCCTTAACGCAAGAGGAAGTCCCCCCTCTTAAAAAGCAGGTAACTTCCTCTGTCAGTTAAAAAAATGTTTTTTTTTCTAAATTTGACATAATAACATAGTTTGAAAAGAAGTCTAATATATTATCAGCGGAACAAATATATTAGGGCGTGTACTCTAAAAAAGACACGCCCCTCTTAAATATATAAAATTTAATTATAAACTTTGAAGTTTCTCTTTCAATATTTTATTAACAGCCTGAGGATTAGCCTTTCCCTTTAGAGCTTTCATAGTCTGTCCCACAAGGAAACCAAACGCCTTTTCTTTTCCGCTTTTAAAATCGTCAACACTTTTTTGGTTGTCGGCGATAACTTTATCTATAGTCTCTGATACGAGACTATCGTCGTTAAGCATCAAAAGACCTTTTTCCTCAACATATTTAACTGGCTCAACGTCATTTTTAAAAATTTCCTCAAAAACCTCTTTGCCGACGCTTCTGTTGATTTTTCCGTCAGCGATAAGATTGATTAAATCAGCGGTCTTTTTAGGGTCTACCTTGATATCCTCCGGCAAGGTGGAAGTTTCGCTTAAAAGTCGCATAAGCTCACCCATAATAAGGTTGCACGCTTCCTTAGGTTTGCCGCATATAGCGGTAGTATCCTCAAAAAGATAAGCCAGTTGTTTTGCGGATGTAATAACTCCTGCGTCATACTCACTAAGACCAAACTCGTTTATATACCTTGCCCTTTTCGCTTCTGGAAGCTCCGGTAAATTGTTTTTAACCTCATCAATCCAGCTGTCGCTTATCTCAATAGGAAGCAAATCCGGCTCAGGGAAATAACGGTAGTCCTGAGCGTTTTCCTTGGAACGCATAGCAAAACTAGCGTCTTTATTCTCGTCCCATCTTCTCGTTTCCTGAACAACTTTTCCGCCTTCCTCAAGAATCTCGATTTGACGTTTCGCCTCAAAATTAATCGCCCTGAAAATAGCTTTAAAAGAGTTCATATTTTTCATTTCGCTTCTTGTTCCAAACTCTTTCTGCCCCACAGGTCTCACCGAAACATTTACGTCAGCTCGCATAGAGCCCTCCTGCATTTTGCAGTCTGATACCCCAAGATACATCATAATATCCCTAAGCTTCGTAAGATAGGCAATAACCTCGTCGGCGCTTCTGAAATCAGCCTCTGAGACAATTTCCAAAAGAGGTACCCCACATCTGTTATAGTCTACGAGTGTACAGTCGTCCCATGGGTCGTGTATCAGCTTTCCGGCATCCTCTTCCATATGAATCTCATGAATGCCGATATACTTTTTCACCCCGTCAACCTCAATCTCAACTTTACCGTTTTGGCAGATTGGCAAATATAACTGAGAAACCTGGTAAGCTTTCGGAAGGTCTGGATAAAAATAATTTTTTCTGTCGAATTTATTGTATCTTGTAATATCGCAGTTAAGGGCAAGCCCCGCTCTTATGGCAAACTCAACTACACTTTTGTTCATAACGGGCAAACTTCCGGGCATACCCGTGCAAACAGGACAGACATGTGTATTCGGTTCCCCGCCGAATTCAGTTGTACATCCGCAGAATATTTTCGACTTTGTGGAAAGCTCAACATGAACCTCAAGACCAACTACTGTTTCATAATTCATTACGCTTGACCTCCTTTAACGATTTCGGGCTTTTTTAAATGAAAATCCGTATTTGACTGGAAAGCGTAGGCCGCTTTAACCAATACAGGCT
>CANOGI010000199.1 GCA_947565475.1 uncultured Eubacteriaceae bacterium | reverse complement strand
GTTATTATAATGATATAATGACAGGAACTCCGGGGCGTATTTTTAGGACGTATGAGGAAAATAACAGTATTATTACAAGGCAGGAGCCCGCTAAGGAAGGTTACTCCCTTATAACAACAATTGACCAAACTATTCAGCAATATGCCGAGAAAGCGGTTAAAACAGCGTATTATGAATATAACGCCGAAAATACTTCCGCTATTGTTATGAATCCTTCTACAGGTGAAATTTTAGCTATGACGTCATATCCTACATTTGATTTAAACGCTCCTGACAAAATTTCTCTTTTAGAGGATGAAAATTATAAAAACGCTTGGAAAAATATGAAAGACGAGGAAAAATCAGCTGCTTTGATTAAGTCTTGGAAAAACTTTAATGTTACGGACACTTTTGAGCCAGGGTCAATATTTAAACCGATTGTTGTTGCCGCGGCATTAGAGGAGGGCGTTATTAAGGAGACAGACGGTTTTTATTGTGGAGGCGAAAAGAAATTCGGAGAGGATAAAATTACTTGTCATAAAATATCTGGGCATGGTATGCAAAATCTTGAACAGGTTCTCGCTAATTCTTGTAATATGGGCATGGTAGACATAGTGCTTAAACTTGGCGCGGAGAAATTCTATAAATATCAAAGAGATTTTGGATATGGCGAAAAAACAGGTATTGATTTTCCTGGAGAAGCAGACGCGAAATCACTTTTATATCCTCTGGAGAAGCTCAAAAAAAATATTTATCTTGGAACAAGCTCTATAGGACAGGGATTTAACGCTACGCCTATTCAATCGATGACGGCTTTTGCCGCTACAATAAACGGCGGGAATATTATGAAACCTTATATAGTTTCTCAAATAATTGATAAAGATGGAAATATAATTGAGGAGCGCACCTCAAAAGTAGTAAGAAAAGTTATATCCCAATCTACATCCGATTATATAAGAAAGGCTCTTGAAAGTGTAGTTACCGAAACAGGTACTGGTAAAAAAGCTAGAATTGACGGATATGCTATAGGTGGTAAAACAGGTACAGGTCAGCAGGGAGACAGAAAGAAAAATATAAATACATGTTCTTTTATAGCTTATTTGCCTGTGGACAATCCTGAAATTATGATAGGTGTGTTTATGCATAAGCCTATCCCGTATATAGAGGGTACTACTACTCCAGCTCCTATGCTTAAGGAAATTATGCTTAATATAATAGATTACAAAGCTATACCTCCTAATTATGAAAGCGATTCCAATAATACAGTTGCTGTTAAAAACAGTGAAATTCTTGTGGAAGATTATGTTAATAAAAACCTTTCACAAGTTATTAATGAGCTTAATACAAAAAATATTGGTTACGAAGTTGTTGGCAATGGTGATTTGGTGTATAAGCAGTCTCCGTCTCCCAACAACAAAATAGATAAGTCATCAGAAATTATTTTGTTCGCCAAACAAAGTGACGCTTCAAAAGAGCTTGTTCTTGTTCCAGATGTTGAGGGAATGACTTCAGAACAAGCAAAGAAACTTATTGAAAGTAATGGATTTTTGTGCGACATAGTTCAAAGTGAGAATTCGGAAAGTACTACAGAGAATTCCACAAATTCAAATTCAGAAAATAGCGCTTCTTCAAACAAGACAATTATTGGGCAATATCCTAACCCTGAAGTTAAAATCGAAAAAGGCACTGTTATAAAATTAATAGAAGGATAAAGAAAATCAGTAATTATGAATTTGTAAATATATAAAACAGTTCAGGTAAAAAACAACGAATGAAGCTAAGCAAAGAGTCAGACAAAAGTTTTTTTCAAAACTTTGCTTGAATTTTTGCTTAGCTTTAAAAATAATATATATTTAAGGATTTTATAAGAATAATTATTAAAGTTAAAATGCTTGGCTTTTCTCAAAAAGTTTTTTATTTTTAGTTAGAATGAAAGTAATATGTTTAAAAAATCATTTTTCTATTAATCGTAGAAAAGGGTATGGATTAATCCATAATTCTTCTTCAGATAAGCTTGTTTTGGGACAAATGCCTACATGAAGATGAACGGGAAATTTACCTTTTGTACCTTCTTCTCCATAACCGCTGTCTCCCATATATCCTAAAATATCTCCAGATTTAATGGTTTTACCTTTTTCAATCCCTTCCGCATAATTTTCAAAATGAGCGTAATAGTAATAATTTCCGTTTGAGCTTGTAACACCTACTCTATAACCTCCTTGTTCATTCCAGCCTATATTACTAATTATTCCATCAGTCATTGAGATTATAGGAATTCGTCCTTTTATATTTTCCCTGTCCATAATGTCGCAACCTTTATGTATTCTTTTTCCTCCATAAGTTCTCTCTCCTCCCCAACTATCACCATATATATATTCTTTTTTATATTTTTCGTCAATAGGGAATATTTTTATATCATTATAAATGTTATTAAATAATTCATAGTAATTTTTTACTGTTTTAGAATTATATTTATTCTTAATAGCGTCATAATTCATAATAAAATTTTGTTCTATTTTATTATCTGAGTGTATTTTATTGTTAAAGAATTTGTTTTCAAGAGCATAATATGTAAAAAATTCAGCAAAATCTTTTTCATATTTTTCCGCTAAGGTTTTTAATTCCATAATTATTTCTGAAGATATTTTTAATGAGGAAACATTTTCTATTTTTATATCAAGTTTTTCTTCTGAAGGCAATAATAAATAAATAGACCATAATAAAAAAGCCAAAATAATGGCTGTTATTTTAAAAAAACGCATTTTTTTATCTTTTTTATGATATTTTTTCATGAATTTTCTCTCCTATATAAAATTTCATATTAAAGTTTATGAAAGTAAAAATATTCTATAACAAAATTTTTATATTATGTTTTTGTTAAATTGTAAAGTGCTTATTAAAATTGTGAAAAACTTTAATTAAAATAATATTTTTATAATTTTTATAAAAATATTGAAAAATATTGAAATAATAGGTACAATATATAATATATATTATTTAAATTTTATTTTTTTTAATATATATTTGAGAAAAAATTTAAAGAAAGGATTTATTAGAAAATGAGCACTCTTAGTCAGGATAATAAAAAACATATATCGTTTGAGGTGTTTCCTCCTAAAAAAGAGGGTAACTTTTTAACCGCTATTGAAGTTATTAAAGAGATTTCAAAATTATCTCCCGATTTTATAAGTGTGACTTATGGAGCGGGAGGAAGTCAATCAAAAAAAACATTAGAAATAGCGTCATATATAGAAAATGAGTTACATATAACCGCCGTAGCGCACTTGACCTGTATTGGAAGTACAAAAGAAGAAATATACAAACAATGTGAAGAATTTAAAGAACACAATATCAGTAAAGTACTCGCTTTAAGAGGCGACCGACCTAAAGATATGACAGACGAGAGATATAATTGCAGAGAGTTTATTTACGCTTCTGATTTAATTAAATTTATTAAAGATAATTTTGATTTGAGTATTATTGGAGCTTGTTATCCAGAGAAACATTTTGAGGCTCTAACTATGGTTGATGATTTAAAATATATGAAGCAAAAACAGGACTTAGGCGTGGAAAGTTTTATAAGTCAGTTATTTTTTGAGAATACTTATTTCTATAATTTTATGGAAAAAGCGAGAAAAATAGGGATTAACTCTTCTGTTTACGCTGGAATTATGCCTGTTACATCAGTGAAACAAATAGGAACAACGGTTTCTCTTTCTGGTTCATCCGTACCTAAAAAACTGTCAGATTTAATCGCAAGGTACAGCGATAAACCTAACGATATGTATAAAGCTGGAATAGACTACTCAATACATCAGATAAGAGATTTGTTAAAAAATGGCATAGAAAAAATTCATATTTATACAATGAATAAACCAGAGGTGGCAAGAGCTATTATAGAAGGAATACAGTAAAATGGAATTTATTATATATCAAAAATATATATTCTATAGTGTTAAATATGACCATTGTTCATTTTCATATCGGAGTGAATCTTCATATCGATATAAATCTTGCAGACGTATATATTTTTTAAAGTCAGTGAGAGCGAGTTTTTATAGCGAATGAAATATCATGTATAAAATTATATCCAAATACAAAAATGTAAGAGCCTTTAAAAAAGTTTGTGTAAACAGTATAAAAAAAGACCTTCTTGACAATA
>CANOGI010000198.1 GCA_947565475.1 uncultured Eubacteriaceae bacterium | reverse complement strand
TAATCCTGTCCTCAAGAGAATGAAATGTAATAATACATAATCTTCCGCCTGCTTTAAGACTGTCAACCATATCAAAAACTGACTTCTTTAAAATCTCAAGTTCAGAATTAACCTCAATTCTAATAGCTTGAAAAGTCCTTTTAGCCGGATGAGGCCCATCGCTTCTCGCTCCTTTTGGAACAGCTTTTTTAATAACACTTACCAACTCAAAAGTAGTTTCAATAGGTTGTAACTCTCTTTCTTTAACAATAAACTCAGCAATTCGTTTGGCCCATCTCTCCTCACCGTAATCTGATATAATTTTGGCTAATTTCTTTTCATCATACTCATTTACAACGTTAAACGCTGAAAAGTTTTCTCGTATATCCATTCTCATATCAAGAGGAGCGTTATTCATATAAGAGAATCCTCTTTCCGCTTCATCAAGCTGATGGGATGAAACACCCAAATCGAGTAAAATTCCATCAATTTTTCCAGTAATATTAAATTCTTCCGCAATATATTTAAAATCAGAAAAATTTCTATGTATATATTGAACAAAGTTATATTCGCAAAGTCTTTCTTTAGCAGCCTTTATAGCGTTAATATCCCTGTCTATTCCAATAAGTTTCCCTTCATCGCCAAGCCTTTTGCATATCTCAAGAGAATGTCCGGCCCCGCCTAAAGTTCCATCCACATATAAACCGTTGCTTTTTATATTAAGATTAAAAATACATTCATCAAGTAAAACAGATATATGTTCAAAATTCATTAACATACTCCTTAAAATATTTTTTATTAGGACGTATTTGTAAAATATAGGATAGTTATTAAATATCACAAAAAATAAATTTTCTATGAAATATAAGACATTATTTAAAAAATATCTAAAAATCACGAAAAATAAGACCAATAAGCCTTAATTTTTTTATTTTTATGATTTTACACTCATATTTTGACTTTAAAATACTCTGATATTATTCAGTCTAACTATATTCCAAGTTCAGCCATTTTCTCAGCGAGCTGCCCATCAATAAAATTTTCTTCATCGTTATATTCAACCCAATTTTCTTTGCTCCATATCTCAATTCGGTTAGAAACGCCTATAGAAATTACTTCTTTTTTTATTCCTGCGTACTCTCTTAAATTTTGAGGAATCATAACTCGTCCCTGATTGTCTGTCTCACACTCAACAGCTCCCGAAAAGAAAAATCTCACAAATTTACGTACATCCTTATTTGTTAAAGGAAGTTTTTTAATTTTTTCCTCAAAAACTTTCCATTCATCATTTGTATAAACAAAAAGACAGCTATCTAAACCTTTTGTAACAACAAAAACAGTTCCTAAACCCTCTCTAAATTTGGCAGGAACAATCAAACGACCTTTTGAGTCAATATTATGCTGATACTCGCCCATAAACATAGCCATCACCAACTACTAAAATCCACTTTCAACCACTTTTAACCACTTATAACCTAATTTTAATACAAATCAAACTAAATTACAAGTAAAAAAGCAAATTTTTAAAATTATTTTTTCACTGTTATATTGGTGATACACGAAAAAATGGGATATCACATTAACAAAAAAAGACTCATTCCATTAAAGGTTTGAGTCTTTTCTGCTTTCATAGCATAATTAGTTTATAAAAAAATAAACAAAAAAGCAGTTTAGTTATACTATGAAATATTCAGCAAATCAATTGGTTTTGCCGTTAAATTTAGAATACAATAACAACAATTCCGTAGCCCATTAAATAAAACTATATTATAATTTTATTAAACCTGATTTATACATTTTATTTAAAGCAATTATTATCCCTATTTTAGCGTGATACCATGTGAGTCCGCCTTGCATATAAACTATATAAGGCTCTTTTATAGGAGCGTCAGCACTTAACTCAATAGAAGAACCCTGAATGAAAGCACCAGCCGCCATAATAACGGGACAATCGTATCCCGGCATATCCCATGGCTCGGGAACAACATAACTATCAACAGGGGCGCCCTTTTGTATACCTTGGCAAAATTTAATCAGCTCATCCTCATTATTCATTTGTATAGCCTGTACAATATCGGCTCTTTTTTCATTAAATTTCGGCATTACATTATAACCAAGAACCTCGAAAATCCTTGAAGCGAACACAGCGCCTTTAAGACTTGCGCAAACAACAGTAGGCGCTAAAAATAAACCTTGAATTAAATCCGACGTAACACCTAAAGTTGGTCCTACCTCCCTACCTAACCCTGGCGACGTAAGTCTATACGCGGCGTTCTCTACAAAATCATTTTTACCAGCTATATATCCACCAACAGGAGCAAGACCACCTCCTGGATTTTTAATAAGCGAACCGATAACAAGATCCGCTCCAACATCGCTTGGTTCGATAATATCAACAAATTCTCCATAACAATTATCAACCATACAAATAATGTCAGAACGTATATCTTTTATAAATTTAATAAGATTCTTTATTTCATCAATTGTTAAACTTGGCCTGAAACAATAACCTTTTGAACGCTGAATAGTAACAAGCCTTGTTTTTGAGTTTATCGCCATTGGAATCGCGTCATAATCTATCTTTCCGTCAGGAAGTAAATCAACTTGTTTATAGGAAACTCCATATTCTTTTAAAGACCCTTTTACTTCCCTTGAATGACCAATTACTCCCTCAAGAGTATCATAAGGTTTGCCGACAGGCGACAAAATTTCGTCACCGTATCTGAGATTTCCAAATAAAGCTACAGTTAAAGCATGGGTCCCCGAGATTATCTGAGGTCTTACAAGGGCTGCTTCCGTATGAAAAACATCAGCGTAAATATTCTCAAGAGTGTCTCTCCCCAAATCATTATAACCATACCCTGTTGTAGCGGCAAAATGAATATCGCTTAATTTGTTTTTCTGCATAGCTTTTAATACTTTATACTGATTAATTTCGGCTGTTTTTTCAATACTAATAAATTCTTTTTTAATTTTTTCCTCTTCTTTCAGACAAAATTCAGCCACATTTCTGTCTATATTAAAATTTTTAATAATATAGTCTACCAAATCACTTACATCTCCTACCTCTTTATTTATTAGCTAGTTTTCGTTATAAAAATTATAAATATCGTCTACGGCTTCTAAAATATCATAAGAAGTCATATCAATCCATTTAGCGTTCTTTGCTTGATGTTTAAACCACGTAATCTGCCTTTTTGCGAAATGTCTCGTATCTCTTTTTAAAATATAAACAGCCTCTTCCAAAGAAATTTTACCCTGTAAATATGATACAATCTCTTTATAACCAAGTCCCTGCATTGAAACAAGATTTGGCTCATAATTTCGCAGAAGTTCTGAAACCTCATAGATTAAACCTTTTTCAAGCATAATATCAATTCTTTTATTAATTCTTTCATATAAAATAGTTCTTTCCATATTAAGAACAACAAAAGTCGTATTATAAGGAGAAATTTTATCTTTTTCTGTTTCATTATGTTCTGATATAGGTCGTCCTGTCTGCTCAAAATACTCAATAGCTCTTATAACTTTTTTTATATTATTTGGATGAATAGTATCACATGACTTAGGGTCACACTTTCTAAGCATCTCAAAAAGGAAATCACTTCCCTGCTGGTCAGCGATTTCCTGTAAACGGTTTCTTAATATATCGCTATTTTCAGTTTCCTCGAAATTTGTGTCCTTCACGAAAGCGTTGATATAAAATCCCGTTCCGCCTACGAGAATAGGAACCTTACCTTTTTCACAAATTTTCTTATAATATCTTTTTGCCATATTTTGAAATATAGCGACTGAATATTCCTCATCAGGGTAAAGCTCATCAATAAGATAATGATTAATACCCTGTTTTTCTTCTTCTGAAATTTTAGCTGTTCCAATATCCATAAATTTATAAATCTGCATAGAATCTGCGGAAATTATCTCTCCGTTAATTTTTTTAGCGAGCTCAACTGAAACGGCGGTTTTTCCGCACGCTGTAGGTCCCGCGATAATAATAACAGGCTTTTTCATAACATTATCCCTTTATGTGAAAATTTAAAAATCTAAAATTTAACTTTATATAATTATAATCTTTATATATAGTCTTTATAAAAAATCTAAAAAACAAAATAAATTCTCAAATTTTAGAAGTTTATTACAACTTTAATAAATACACATCTTTCGCACAC
>CANOGI010000197.1 GCA_947565475.1 uncultured Eubacteriaceae bacterium | reverse complement strand
GAACTGTACTAAATAAATATATCATAGTATATTAATAAAAAGTAAAAAAATATAACAAGCGCTTTCCTATGTATCTAAGGGAGAAATAATTCTCCGAAAGAACAAATAACTAAGGGGTAAACTATGATTTGAGCCCCCAACTCGTACGTACAGATATCCACTGTCTTTATACGAACGGCATAGGGATAAACTCATGGTAAACATAAAAATTGCCAATTACCCCATCGATAAAATTTTAACACCAAAAAGTCAAAAAATCAACTAAAAAAAATAATTATTAAAACAAGCCCAAAAAACAATCATTTTGACCTAAAATAGCAAGCCGCCAATAATCCTTGATAAAATGACGCCTGACTTATCCCGTCAAGACTACTCATATTTTTCCTGTTTTTTCATCTGCCAATTCACAATATGAATAGCCGGCCTTAAAGACATAAGACACACAAAAACACCTATAAGCACGGAAAGACCTTTCACGGCGGCAACCACTAAAACCGCGCCGGTAAGAAAATATCTGAGCATATAGTGAAGCCTTATATAATTTTGCGCCTGTCCCTCTGATAAATTAACGGATTTGTTAATAGACCGCTCTAAGAGCATAAGCTTTAAAACGGCGAATATCGTGCCGAACACAACGCCGTAAACATACTTGAAAACCTCATCTGGAAACCAAATTCCCGTTATAATAATACCGGCTCCCAAAGCGATAAGGCAAACAGCCAGCATAACTTTAACGAGCCTTTTACTTGTCTCGGATAACTTAAACAAAATATCACTTCCCTAAAAATTAATTGTCAAAAATCACTCGTATTTCCGCCCCTTGAAAATACTCCCGTTTATCGGCGCTCGTAACCCACAGCGAAAGTATTCGCCTCTGTATTCCCCCTCTTAATAAGCGGAGGACTTCATCTGTCGGTTAAATTTTTATCCGCTGATTAATCAGCTTTTAATTTCAGACGGGCCATAATTTAAGATTTATTATCATCTGATTTTTCCTCTTCTATGAGATAACGACCTTTAAAAATATCACGGCGCTTCTGTTCTTCCTCCGCCGCTTTTTTATATTTGTGGGCGGTCATCATATAAAGAGTTCTAAAAGAGCTTCCAACACCTAAAATAATAAAAATAATTAAAAACAATATTCCCGTGTCAAAAGCTTTGTCTAAAGATTTTCCAACCCAAATACATAAAAAAATCGGGACAAGCATGGAAATCCCCACTTGAGTAAGCATGGAAAGAGCTTTCATAATATCACGCCTCAATAAAAACCCTCCTTAAAAAATCCCGGAACTAATCAAGGCTACTCGAATTTTTGTATAACAAAAATTCTCATAACCGACGGCGAAAGTATTCGCCTTTGTATTCAGAGTGAGACTGGTCGCAAAACTTCGTTTTGCTGCTCGCCCTCGCAACCCGGCTTGCAATCCCCCTGAATACAAGAGTAAGTTTCCCCGCTTAAGAAAAGAAACTTCCTCTGTCGGTTAAACGCCGATAAAACAATCAAAGTTTTAAATTTTATAATCCTCCGGTCTTTCTTTTAAAATCCCAAAATAATATAAAATAGCGTCAACAATTCTCTCAGCGGCGAACCCGTCGCCGAAAGGATTTTTCGCGCGTGACATTTTCTCATAAACCGAGGAATCATTAAGAAGAAGATTCGCCTCTTTGTATATTTTATCCTTTAAGACTCCGGCGAGTCTCAACGTTCCTGCCTCAATCCCCTCAGGTCTCTCCGTAACGTTTCTCAAAACCAAAACAGGTTTTCCCATAGAAGGTACTTCCTCCTGCAATCCGCCTGAATCCGTCATAACGAGATAAGATAAATTCATTAAATTGTGCATATCTTTCATATCTATAGGGTCTGTAAGTATAACTCGCGGATGATTTCCAAGTATTCTGTTGGCGGTTTCCCTTACAAGTGGGTTAAAATGCACGGCGTATACCACTAAAACATCAGGGTTGTCCTCTGTAATCCTTAAAACAGCCTCGCATATATTTTCAAGAGGCTCCCCAAGGTTTTCCCTCCTGTGGGCAGTCATTGTGATAACCCTTTTGTTCTTGTAATCAATTTTATTAAGTATATCGAGAGAAAATACATAATTTTTCTCAATGGTCGTTTTAAGACAGTCAACAGCCGTGTTGCCCGTTATAAAAATATCGTTGGCGTCAACATTCTCTTTCAGCAAATGCTCTTTGGCGAGCTTAGTCGGGGCGAAATGCAAATCCGCCATAGCGCCTGTAAGCTTTCTGTTCATTTCCTCGGGAAAAGGCTGATATTTGTCGTATGTTCTGAGTCCAGCCTCAACGTGTCCGACTTTAATCTGACTGTAAAAAGCGGCTAAAGAACCGGCGAAAGTCGTGGTTGTATCTCCATGAACAAGGACAATATCGGGTTTTTCCTTTTTCATAACTTCCTCAAGCCCCGTTAAAGCTCTTGTGGTAATGTCCGTAAGCGTTTGTTTTTCTTTCATAATATCAAGGTCGTAATTAGGTTTTATTTTAAAAATATCTAAAACCTGGTCGAGCATCTGCCTGTGCTGCGCCGTGACGCAAATAATGGGCTCTATGCTCTCATTTTCCTCCATTACCTTAATAAGAGGGGCCATTTTCGTAGCTTCAGGCCTTGTCCCGAAAATACTCATAACTTTTATTTTCTCAGTCATTTTAAAAATCCTTTCAATCTAAAATTATTCGGTCACGGACAAGGCGTCCTCTGATTGGAGAACCATCTGAACAAGCGCCGAAACGTCCGCCGCCGTAATATTGTTGTTACTCTTGTCAATATTTCCAACAGCTTTAATTCTGTCGGTAACCTCTTCGGATAAAACAATCTCTAAAAGCCTTTTGGCGTCGTTCATAGTTATCTCCCCATCGTCGTCAACGTCGCCTATAATAATCGGTTTCGTCGGATTATCAGGGTTGTCGGGACGTTCAGGAGCAGGGTCGTATATGTAATCGTCCGACTCTAAAACAGGATAACTTAAATTTTTAATACACTCAAAAAATATCCCCTCCGTTTCCGGAACGTGAAAAATGTTGTTATCATCTCCCACACCTTCCGTCAAGCTTTTATATCCTATAAGAAAATAATTTCTCATATAAGCTATAATGTCCTCCTCCGAGGGTTCAACATTAAAAACAGGGTCGTTTGACGTAACGTCCACGGCATACCATTTGCCCTTCTTGCCGTCATCGTCCTTTTTATTATTATCCTTATCAGGAATTTTAACATAATTCCACATATGGTCTCCGCCATAATCTCCAGATACTAAAACACATTCAATACTCTCATAATCGCATAAAACCTTAAACGCCCTTGAATACCCCTCACATACGGGATTTAAAGGATTTTTCCAATCCGTGTTTCCATAAATCAGAGCCCCGACAGATTTCCATATTCTTCCGTCTAATAACTTATCCAAGTCCCCAGCTATTATTTCCAAGAGGATTCTGTTATACTCGTTTTTACGTACTAAATACTCGTTAAAATAGTCTAACTTGTTGTACGTATCCATATTTTTTACTTTTTCATGTACCCCTGTTAAAACTGTTTTGAGTACTTTCTCGTCCCTCTCGACTTCTTTCTTAGATGTATAGCCGTCACAATAATAATTATCATATTCCTCATTTAAATATAAATTCACCCATACTCTTCCGTCTCCTGTCATTCCGGGCATTACCATAAACTTTCCCCAGTCAAGCCAGAAAACCTCCGGATAATCATAGTCAAAAGCCATCCAGGCATAATAAACAAAATCCAAGCCCTCAGGATTAATTGTAATCTCAACATCATCAAAACTTTTCTCCGGAAGGTAAATAATGTCTAAATCAACGGGGCCGTCCTCAAAATTCATGGTTCTTTTCTCAAGTCCCAAATCGCTCACGCCGTCTTTTGATTTTTCAACACATTCAACGATAGCGTCATAAATAATTCTTGAATCCGGAGTAAGCTGGTTTCCATAACACCCGTCATATTTTTTGTCTTTAAAAGCATCGAGAGAAACGCCGTTTTTCTGTTTATCCCTCACGCTTTCGGCTATTTCCCTTAAAGAAACTCCCCGTCCCATTTTGTCCTCGCCTAACTCCCCAGCTAAAACAACTGTCACGCTCAAAGCCATAAAAATGAACACGGCACACACACTTAGCAATTTTTTAAAAATACCCATTTTTTCCTCCAAAACACAAAATATTTTTTGTAAAATAAATTTTTATGACTTTATTTCTCCAAAAACTATATAATCAAACCAATTCCATAATAAAGAAAAAAGTTTCACTCAAATAATCATCGCTTTTTCAG
>CANOGI010000196.1 GCA_947565475.1 uncultured Eubacteriaceae bacterium | reverse complement strand
CAATAATTCAATTTAAAATAAAAATACTTCAAAATTTTTTCACTCTCAGATATAATATTAATAATATTATTTTTTCTGATTATGATATAAAATCTCAATATAAGCTAAAATAAGAGGCGCTACGCCTTTTGCCTCATTTTGGACAACAGGTTCGGAAATATAATACTCATAAGAACCGTCTCTCTTACTCTCGCCGCCCAAACCAGCGACAAGGCAAATACCATCAAGCTGAAGCTCCCCGTCTTTTTCTGAGAGATATTTCTCACAAATACCATTAAAAGCATTTTCACCATATTTAAAATAATCCTCTTCCAAAATTCCCATTCTCACGCTTTTCATAATAGCATAGGCCATAATAGCGCTTCCGCTTGTCTCAAGATAATTTCCTTTTAAATTACCCTTATCGACAACTTGGTACCACATTCCGCTATCATCTTGAAATTTAATAATTGAATCTATATATTCCTTGTATATAGACGAAAGCTTCTCTTTTTGTTCTTTCATACTTTCTGGCATAATATCAATAGTATCAATTAAAGCCATAGCATACCAGCCTAACGCCCGAAGCCAAAAATTTTTAGAAAGCCCCGTTTCCTTATCAGCCCAGTACATTTGTCTTGACTCGTCATATCCGTGATAATAAAGGCCTGTATTTTCATCACGCATAGTATTATATACATTTATAAACTGATTATAGCTGTCCATACAATTCTTGCAGTCATTATATTCAACCTCATATTGCATATAAAAAGGTTGCCCCATATAAAGCCCGTCAAGCCATACTTGATTTGGATAAATTTTTTTATGCCAAAAATTACCCGCTTTAATACGAGGCTGATTTTTAACCTGCCCGTAAATCGTATCAATAGCTTTTCTGTACTTATCCTTTTTCGTAATTTTATATAAATCAAATAAAGTTTTTCCCGCGTTTACATTATCTATATTATATTCTTCGGGATTATATGAATCAATAGAACCGTCTTCACGAACAAAATAATCAATAAAATCATCCGCGAATTTAAGATATTTCTCATCTTTTTTTATTTGATAAAGTTCAAGAATAGCTTTTATCATACAGCCATCAATATAATTCCATTTAGACGGCTTTCCGCTTCTTATCTTTTCAATATTCCAAACAGGAGCCTGGGGCGTGCTTTTTTCAAGAAGTTCGTCAATATATCTGTTTAAAATTTCCATAGTATAAAATAAATTCTCCTTTTATAAAATATTTTCTTAAACGTAAGAATAGACCGTTTTCCCGTAAAATAACTCTACATTTATATAATATCATATTTTTCCTCTTTATACAATATGTAAAAATTATTTTTTCGCTTGCTCAAGAGCTTGGTCAACGGCTTTAAGCAAAATCCCTCCCGTTATTGATTTATCATTTGAAAGAATAATGTTTGTGGATTGACTCTCAATTATTTCCGCCGATATTTCATTAATAGACTGCTGAAACAAAGGATAAAAGACCGCTTGCGTTTCTCCCATATTCAAAAGCTCAATATCTGTAATTTCAGCTTCTGAAACTGTAACTTGAACAGAAACCGGATTATTATGTAAAATAATTTCCGAGGAATAAATTCCCGGGTTATAACGAGCTTCCTCTCCACTTTCATGAATACAAAAATATAAAATACCCCCAATTATAGCGAATCCTATTACAGTCAATACAAACTTTTTTAGAACCTCTCTAAGTTTTATAACGACAAATTTACTTCCCATAAAATAACCTCCGAAAAAAATAATATTATTTAATATATAAGTATTATCATTTTACAAAAAATATGATAAAATAATGTAAAAGAAACTTTGACTACAACTTGTCTGAAAATTATATAATAATAAAAATTATTTTACTTTAAACTTTATATAACCGCCTCTCAAGCCTCTCGGCGTTTCATATATTCGGCTGTTATAGCAATTCCGCAAGATTTTTAACGCGGGCCAACAAAATAATCCCTTAATATATAAATTTTTTTAAACCCATCTATTCATTATTTTATTGGCTCGCTATAATTTAATATTTTATATTTTGTTATAGGTTGGTGAAAAAATGAACATACGATATATATACGGTGACTCAGGCTCAGGAAAATCGAATTTGTGCATTGAGGAAATTTACGAAAAATCAAAAAATAAAAATAAAAATATAATATATATTGTTCCCGAACAATTTACTCTTCAGTCAGAAAAAAAGCTTATAAATAAATTTCATAACAAAGTCATTCTGAATATTCATATATTAAGTTTTAAACGGCTCGCTCATACTCTTTTCTCCGAAATAGGTACATCTGCCTCAAAAACGCTTGGGGATATAGGAAAACTAATGCTAATTAGAAAAATAACATATGAAAACAGCAAAAATCTTTCTTACTTTAAAAAGTCAATAGATAAAGATGGCTTTTTAGAAAATATAAGTAAGTCTATAACAGAATTTTTTACATATAACATAACTGTGTCAGAACTTGAGAAAAAACTTGAGAGCCTAAAAGAAAAACCGAATCTTTATGAAAAAATGAAAGATTTAATTTTCATATACAAAGAATATCTTTCATACTTAAAAGAAGAATATATCTCTTCCGACGAAACACTTGATATTCTCTCGGAAAAAATTAAAGATTCTAATTTAATAAGAAACTCAGAAATATGGATAGATGAGTTTAACGGCTTCACACCTCAGGAATTTAAAGTATTAAAAGAACTTTTTAAATACGCTGGACAGGTAAATATAACCTTTTGTTTAGACTCAAAAAAACTTGAATATAAAACATTAAACGATTATGACCCTTTTTATGAGACAAAAAAAACAATAAATAAGTTAAACTCCTCGGCAAGAGAAGCAAACGCCATATTCTTGCCGTACTCTTATCTTAAAAATAACATAAGGCAGAAAAAAAATCCCGAGCTTTTACATTTAAGCGGAAATTATCTTAACTTAAAAAAAGAACCCTATTTAAAAAGAGTAGAGAATATAAAAATTATAGGAACAAAAAATAAATATACCGAAATAAACACTCTATGCGAGAATATACTCTCTCTCGTAAGGGATTATAACTATATGTATAAAAATATAGCTGTTATTTTAGGCGATCCCGAATATGAGTGTATTATTAAAAGCTCGTTCGCTCAATATGACATTCCATATTTTATTGATACAAAAAAAGATATAACCTCAAATATGATAACAGAGCTTGTTTGTTCATTTTTTGATATATTTACATCAAATTGGGCTTATGAACCTGTATTCAGATTTTTAAAAACTTATCTAACTCCTCTTGAACCCCTTGACGTAAGTATCTTAGAAAACTATGTACTTGAATGCGGAATAAAAGGAAAAAGCTGGTTTGTCCCAAAATGGGAATACGGCTTTTCAAATCCAAATTTTAACCAAGATGATATAAACTATTTAAAAGATTGTTTTATTGAATGCTTAAAACCATTTACAGACTACATAAAGCCAAGAAAAAAATATAAAGTAAAAGAAATATCATTAAGATTATATAACTTTTTAGAATCTCTACATTTGGAGGAAATTTTGAGCTATAAAGAATCTCCTGAATGTTTTCAAGTATATAAAATATTAATGGAGTTATTGGATAAAATAGTGGAAATTTTAGGAGAACAAGAAGTTAATATTTTAGAATACTCAAAAATATTGAATTCAGGCATAAAATCTTGCAAAACAGGCCATCTCCCACAAACCCAGGATGAAATAATAATAGGAGACTTAAAAAGAACTCGCCTTTCCGGAATAAAAATACTTTTTATACTCACCGTAAACGATGGAGTCATTCCCTCTATTTCAAAAGACAGTGAAATTTTTTCTGACGACGACAAAAATTATTTAAACTCAAAAGGAATTGAACTTTCACCGACCTCATTTTTACAAACATCCCAGGAAAACTTTCTTTTATATAAAATGTTTTCAAAACCAACGGATAAATTATATATAAGTTATATAGCGGAGAATGAGGGAAAGGAAAAAAGACCCTCAAAAGTAATATCAACTATTAAAAAGATATTTCCCGAATTAAAAGAAATCACAGAAATGCCCTCGCCACTTGAGAAAATAACCCTCCCGCTTCCAACATTCACGGAACTCGCTCTTCCCCTTTTTCAATACTCGAAAGGAGAACCTCTTGACAATATATATAAAGACTTATACACAATTTACTCAAAAGAAAAATATTACAGCTTAAAACTTAATAAAATGATAAATGAAATTTTCATAAAAAAATACGAGGATACAATTCCCGAAAACTTAATCGAGGATTTATATGGAAAAAATCTTCATTTA
>CANOGI010000195.1 GCA_947565475.1 uncultured Eubacteriaceae bacterium | reverse complement strand
CCCTATTATGTGGCAGAATTCCTCTGGATAATAATAAGTCCTCTGGATACTACTTCCGGAAGTTACAGTTTCCGCGAGTGTTATGCCGTTAGAATCGAAAATCATTCCCCTTTGTATGCTATTGTCAATTACATTTAATCGAGGGTTATATGAATTTAAGGAAACATCTTTTTCAAATATTGTGAAATATATCAAATGCGCTATTAGCGCTATAAATAAAAGCGAGTAAAAAAAGAATACTCTTTTCATATTTTTTTTCATTTGTATCACCGTCTTTTAAGGTTATCTTCTGGAATTTGCAGTTTTTGCCGTTGAAGAGCAAATCCACTGTATTATTCCGAATATTATAAAACTTATTATCATCGACGTTCCGCCGTAGCTTATAAACGGTAGGGTTACGCCTGTCATTGGAATTAATTTTATTACTCCCCCTATAATTAAAAACGTTTGGAAACACGTTAAACAAGTCAATGCGGATACGAGAACGCTCATATATCTATTTCTTGAGTTAAGAGCGGTTTTCATACATATATAAAATATTGTTAAAAAAATTAAAATTATGCATATAGCGAAAATTATTCCAAATTCCTCGCATATAGCGGAAAATATGAAATCCCTTTCCACAACGGGAATTGCCGACGGCATTCCGTTATTTAACCCTGAGCCTAAAAGACCATAAGTTCCAAGCGCGAATAACGACTGTGTTATTTGATAACCTCCGTGTTCTATATCAGCCCATGGATTTATCCATGCGGAGATTCTTATTTTTATATGATCAAAAATGTTATACGCTATAAAAGAGCCTATCAAAGAAATTAAAGTTCCAAGAAACAATATTAAATTGCTGGAGGTTGTGATGTATATTACAACCATATACGTCACAAAAAATATTAAGGCGCTTCCCAAGTCTTTTTGAAACACAAGTGAAAGAATTACAAAGCCACTTATTATTGTGGGTATAATTATATTTATTGGTTTAAGTTTTGGTTTTGCCAGCTCTGATACAAGGTATAGTATAAATAGAATTTTTATAAGTTCTGATGGCTGAAACGTGAAACCTTTTATTGTCAGCCAATTTTTTGCCCCGCCCGCTGTGTCTCCAAAGAAAAATGTTGTTAAAAGCATTATAAGCGAGAGCAGAAGATACAAATATTTTAATTTTGAGAGATCCTTTATAAAGTTAAGCGCGAAAGGCATTAAAAATACTATAAGAAATCCTAAAAAAAGCCATAAAAGTTGTTTATGGGCGAGAGCTGGATTTAACCTTTGAAGCGTTACAAGTCCTATATCGCATAAGAAAAATATACTATTCCACATAAGTTTGTCTCCGCCGGGATATGTCAGTTTTAAGACCAAATTAGCGATAGTAAAAAGTATTATCCACAATACACACACAAGTAAAGTGTTTAAGTCGAAATTAGCTGCCTCATTATTAAACGCCAATATTAAAAATGAATTGACGTGAAAAAGTATTATCACGATATATTGGCGAAACGCGCAGTTTTTTATGTCGCTTTTGAGTATATTTTTCTGTGTTAAAATTATTTTTAAACTTTGCCACATAAAAGTAATAATATAAAATAAGAACAAATATTTACTTATTAGTATTATAAGCTCATACATATTAGGAATCACTCCCAGAATATAAAATATTTACAGCGTGATATTTAACGGCTTCTAAATAAATGTCCGCCTGTGAAGCCCGTTTTTTTTATTTTCTCCATTACATCGTTTATACGCTGGTCAGTGGTATTATGGCGTAAAAGTCTTGTATGTGAATATAAAATATCGTCCACTGTCTGTTTGTTTTCATCAGTAAAAGAGACTCTTAAATGTTTTGATGGAATACACGGTATTTGATTAAATTTATTTAGTACGCATAAAGGAACGCTGTTTAATATAGCGGCGGTACATGTGAGACAATCGGTTTGTATGGGAAATTCCGCTTTTATTCTGTCTTTTAGATAATAGTTGTCTTTATTGTGCCTTAGTTCACAGAAACGACCTGTTTCTTTTTTTCCATCATAAAGTCCCACGGGACATTGATGAGTTGTCATTAATATAAGTTTTCCGTAAACAAGAATTTCTGAGTTGGGAGACGCCGTTTCTTTTAATTCGTTAATTGTAAGTTCTGGAGAAAGAGTTATCTCATCAAAAACAGAACTCATATATGAAACGCTTAAACTGTTAAATATATTAAAAGTATAGTCGGCGACAGTCTTTTTTTGAGTTTCAAATTCTTGAAAATTTCTTAAAAGATAACCGTCTATATTACTTTTCTCAAAGTTTCTTAAAATTTCTGAAAACTCATTAAAAAATGATTTCCTGTATACAAGAGGAAAGCACGCAAAAAATTCTATATTGTTTTTATGACATAACTCTGTGAATTTTTTATAATTTTTAAGGAGAACTCCGTTAAACTCGAAATAAATTCGTTTTATATCGTAATTTAAACAGCTAAAAAATTGTTCCTCGTTATTTAAGTGGACTGTTATAAATTTATTTTTTGAGATTTCAGGTTTTGGCGGTGTATATGAAACGCTTATATTTTCTTTTTTATAATATTGCGTTATTTTTTGTTTGAGTTTTAAAAGAGCTTCTCTTTTTAAGGCGTTTATTTCCGAAATAGGTATATATATATCATCATCACATTCTGAATTTATAAAATTTAATTTAAAAGGCGTATTTCCTGTTTTTGAAAGTCTTTTTATCAATTCCTCTTTTGTTATCGGAGCGTTTTGGGCGGATTTTACCGTTGCGCCTGAAACTTCTAAACTTACCGTTTGTGTAGATAGCTTTAATTTTAGGGGGTTATTTAATTTAGCTGTTATATACGCTGAAATTTCAACTTTTTTTGTATCGTTTTGAAAATCTTTTTTTAATTCGTCGTTTAAAGATTTATCATAGGATTTATATACGTGATTTCCCTTTTCTATATTTCCTCTTATTTTCAGAGTTATTGTATCGCCGGGGCTCGCTTCTTTTGAAATACCTGTACCGGGGTGAGGTTCGTCGTTTGTCCATATTTCTATCCCATCTCCCGGAAGAATAGGTTTAGTAAGAGATATTACGGCTTTTTCCAGAGTTTTATTGTAATTTTTAACAACGCCTATTTTTATTCCACTGCTTTTTGGTGAGGCGCTTATCATTTTTTTGCCTGCCCAATTTTTTAAATAACCTGATGAGAACTCTCCGCCTCGATTAAAAATCTGAGTAAGTCTTTCGACGTCTTGTTCAGATGGTGAGTTTAAATCGTCTTTTAGGGAAAAATTAATGTATTTTCTATAAGTTTTTGTCACTAATGCCACATATTCTGGTCTTTTCATCCGACCTTCTATTTTAAATGAGTTTACGCCAAGTTTTATAAGTTTGTTTATGAAATTAAGTCCCATTATGTCTTTTGGGCTTAAAAGGTAATTTTCAGCTATTTTTTTATTGTTTTTATACAGAGAATATTTGAGACGGCATGGCTGAGCGCATTCTCCTCTATTTCCGCTTCTGCCTCCTATAAAGCTACTCATTAAACATCTGCCTGAATAGCTCACGCATAGCGCTCCATGTATAAAAACCTCTGTTTCGGAAGATGAGTTTTCACATATATCTTCTATTTCATTGAGAGAAAGCTCTCTGCTCAAAACTATTCTTGAGAAACCTATTTTACTCAGATAATTTACGGTATAAATATTATGGGCGGTCATTTGAGTACTCGCGTGAAGTCTTATTTTGGGGAAATTATTTTTTAAAATATAAAATACTCCTATATCTTGTACTATAAAAGCGTCCGCTCCCGCCGAGTACATTTTTGAGACAAAATCTAAAAGCTCGTTTATTTCAGAATTTTTATAAAGTATATTTATGGTTATTAAAACTTTTACATTTCTTATATGGCAGAAATCTATTATTTCCACAAGTTCTTCATCTGAAAAATTTTCGGCGTGTTTTCTCGCGTTAAATTTTTTTCCGCCGAGATATATAGCATCACAGCCATTATTTACAGCCGCGTACACACTTTCTTTGCCTCCCGCTGGAGAGAGAAGTTCAGGAGGATTAATATTTTTCAAAAATATCACCTTTTCTTATAAAAATATGAATTAGAGTTATTGTTTGTCAAAATTAGCTATAAAATCCGCTAATTCTTTTTTTGCTGATATAACTTCTTTTTCGGACTCGTCAAGTTTAGCTTTTGTATTTGAGAGTTCCTCTTCGGATAAACTAAGTTTAGATTTAAAATCAGAGAGCTCGTCTTCTGATAGTTTAAGTTTGTTTCTTGTGTTTGAGAGTTCCTCTTCGGATAAACTAAGTTTAGATTTGAAATCAGAGAGCTCGT
>CANOGI010000194.1 GCA_947565475.1 uncultured Eubacteriaceae bacterium | reverse complement strand
TCTATTGACACAATATTGACAGTCATAACTGCAAAAATTTGTAAATAAAATCTTTAAAAGAGAAACGCATCTACCGTCACTTGAAAAACTGTGGCATATTCCACATAAAGAAGTGTTGCCGATAGACCCCTTTTTTCCCTCTCTTTTAACCCCACTTGACGTACAGGCCACATCATATTTAGCGGCGGATGATAATATTTTAAGTTTATCATTAATTTCCATAAAGCTCACCCCAAACAAAATTTCTATCTATATGTATTATACACCATATTTTCGACAAACGCAAACTTTTGTTTGAGATTTTTTGTATTTTCAATCAAATTTTTGAAAAATATAAATTATAGCAAACAAATAAAAGAATAAACAAGCAAATTTTAACAAGCCTGATATATGTTAAGAAATTCTTTTATTGATTTGCTCTTAAAATTCCGTTAATCACTATAAAAATCGTCTTATCATCACTTAAATTAAAATTTAATTATTAAATTTTAATTGGCATCTAAGCCATTTGAAATTACATATTACCTTAACAACTCATTGACATTTAATAGCTCCCATTTATTATTTAATATAATCATTTATTAGGTCAATACATTTATCATACTCAAAATTCTCAATATATGTATCAAGTAACTCAATAAATTTATTAATATCATCTGTATAATTCTTTTTATTAATTTCAGCCATAGCGGTTTCCATAGCGCTTATATCAAAATCATTGGCCGCCTTTTTAATTGTAAGCAAAAAATTATTATCCAAAGTCGTAAAAATTTCTTGGCTGTCCTTTTTATTATCTTCCTCATATTGTGAAATAAACTTTTCTATATTTGAAAGAAGTTCCTCAAGTTTTCTATAAAAAGCGTCTTTATTATTTTTAATATATTCCGTATCACAATCATTAGCTGCCATTTCAAGAAGCCTCGCTTTTTCTGAAATGAAAACCGCTCCTATATTAGCGCTTGAACTTTTAAGCCCATGAATTTTAACTCTAAAAGTATCTAAATCATTTTCTATCAGCTCGTCAAATTGGCTATACATATTTTTAGTTTCTCTTGCATATGATTTTAAAATTTTATAATACGCCTCTATTTTTCCATTAAGATTTTTCAAAACAACGGAAGAATCTATACCTTTTATTTTTATTTTAAAATTGTCAATTTTAGCATTTTCCTCGACTTGTTCTTTTATATCACTTCTAATAGGCAAATAATCATATAGAACTTTATTAAGCTGTTTTAAGTCAATTGGTTTAGCGAGAAATCCATTAAAACCGTTTTTCATAAAATAATCACGAGAACTTGTAAGAGCGTTTGCCGTAAGAGCAATAATAGGAAGTTTTTTATATTTCTCGCCGTCAAGACCTCTTATTATTTTCGTTACATCAACGCCATCCATATTCGGCATCATATGATCCATAAATACAAGATCATAATCTTTCTCCTTAATCATTTTTATAGCTTCCATACCATTTGAGGCAACATCTACTTTCATATCATATGGCTCCATAAGACCTTTGGAAACCCGTAAATTAACATTTAAATCATCAACAATAAGCACTCTGGCATATGGTATAGAAATTATTTTCTCATTAAGACAACCGTTTTTCTCCTCATTAAACTCATCTTCGTCATCTTTAAATATAACTTCTTTATCAACAGGCTCAAAATTTACAACCTTTTGCTTTATGCCTATTGTAAAAACACTGCCTTTTCCGTACACACTTTCAACGCTTATAAAACCTCCCATCATTTCAGCGAGATTTTTACTTATGGCAAGACCAAGGCCAGTTCCTGAAATAGAACGATTTTTCCTTGTATCGACTTGATTATATGTTTCAAAAAGCTTTTTCATATCTTCTTTTTTAATACCTATTCCCGTATCGGAAACTTTCATCGTTAAATTCACAAATTGATCGTCCTTTTCATTAATCTTCCATTCAATATTAAGTTTAATTTGACCTTCCTTTGTAAATTTAACAGCATTGCCAAGAATATTAAATAAAATTTCTTTAATCCTGATAAAATCACCGTTATAAATAGCGGGTAAGTCATCCGGAATTTCCACCTCAAACTCAATAGGTCTGTCATAAAGCCTTACATTTATAATATTATAAACATCGTGAAGAACATTTCCAATGTTATATTCCTCATCAATAATCTCAAATTTACCTGACTCAATTTTTGATAAATCAAGAATATTGTTTATGATAGTAAGAAGACTTTTGCTTGACGTTAAAATACTTCTGATGTTTCCTCTTTGATCCTCATTCAGCTCACCTCTTAATACAATTTCACTGAGACCAATAATAGCGTTCATCGGAGTTCTTATCTCGTGACTCGCGTTTGCGAGAAAATCACTTTTAGCTCTATTCGCCGCATCCGCCTCATCTTTCATTCTGATAAGCTGTTCAGCGTAATAGTGAGCACTGGTAACGTCGAATATACAAGCCGCATATCCCTTTATAGTTCCATCATTATAAATTTTAGACACATGGCACTCATAAAACTTACCTTTAATCTCAAAATCATTTCTTCCGTCTTTTTTTAACATTTCACTTAAAATAATAGAACATCTACTTATTTTGTCGCCTTTCTTCATATATTTAAGCCTCGGAAAAACATTTTTCGCCGATAAATTAGACTCAATATATAAAAAATTCTGATCAACAAAAATCATAGCTTCAACCATATTTTGAATAATAATTTCCTTAGCCGACTGAACAAGATCAAAAACACGATATTTATATATAATTATAGCAAAAAATACAGAAGAAATAATAAAACCTAAAGCTGTAAAATCAGGAACTTTTGAAGCGAATAAGGTCTCAACAAATATAAAAAATGATGGAATAAGAATGGATATAAGCATAAAAAAATTTTTCTTTTTTTCCTCTTTTTCACACTTTATAAATTTTAAAATTATTTTATACAACATAAAAGAGGCAAAAAGAAATCTTACAATATCAAACAAATATAATAAAATTCCCTCCTCATAAATAATATGATGATAGAAAGCATTTTCACTGTCATATATGTATGATATAAAAAATAAATTATGATATTCCAAGCAAAAAATACCTATTAAAATAAAACTGTTAATAACAATACCGCTAATATAAAAAAATTTAGGAATTTCTATCTCAAAAAGTTCTAAAATAAAACAAAACATAGTCATAGTTGAAAAACAGCTTCCTATAAACTGAATCTTTACAGCAAGCAAAGCTGTGTCCGCATTCGCGCTTAAAAACTCAAAACAAACAGCTGACACTTGAATAAAGGAAGAAATCATTGTTAAAAGAAGATATTTGTTATTTAAAGAGCTTTTCCCACGAGACATAAAACAAATAAATAAAAAAGAAAGTACAACTCCTATCGCTTGCAACAACAGTAAAAAGCAATACAAACTCATCACACTCCGATAAATTACCTCAAATAGCTTATATGTAAACCATTATATAAAAAATAAATTATTACCCAATTTGAGAATTTTATAACAATTATTAAAACCTGGTGAATAATATATTTTGTTAAAAATATAAACCGCCATTATAACAAACATATAAAACGAGTGCTATTCAAATTACAAGTGGCTTTTATTAATTTAATTTTTTAATTTAAGCTGAATATTCTATTTTAAAATATACTTTAATATTAATTTATACAAGTTATAAATAAATGTATTATAAAAACTTTTCTATTTTGTAAATTTTAGTTTTGTAAAATACTGTAAAACACAGTAAACGCCCCAGCTAATATTTAACTTAAATTAAATCTGTATTTTATATACTAAACTACTAATCTCCAAGAACATTTTTTATTTTTTGAAGCAAATTTTCTGGCTGAAAAGGTTTGACAATATAATCGCTAAGACCCTCTTTAAAGCATTCGACAACCATTTTTTTATCCGATATAGCTGTAAGATATAACCGGAATTATATTATCACCAAACTTTTCCTTTATTTTTTTCATAGTTTCAAGACCATCCATAATAGGCATCTGTATATCCATAAGTATAAGGTCGGGAAAATCCTCAAGGTTCCTGCTTAAAAAATCAATAGCCTGCTTTCCAGAAGTAACTACAGAAACTCTATAAAATTCATCAAGTATAAGTTTTACCGTTTTAAGATTTACGGCAACATCATCAACAACCAGTATATGTCGTTTCATAAATAATAACTCTCCTTTAACAAAAATACATTTTAACGGCGCCACATAAAAATAGTCCTGTAAAATTTCTTTTATCACAACACATTTTAAAGCGAAAACTCTCACATCTTTAATTATACTACATAATTTTTCTGTAAATTCTGTACTTACATTATTTCTTATTT
>CANOGI010000193.1 GCA_947565475.1 uncultured Eubacteriaceae bacterium | reverse complement strand
ATGAGTTTTCACCCTCAGGCAATTCTGAAAATGTTATCCGGGCATTTTCTATAGGTATAGCTATAGATGTATCATATACACCTATTTGTAAACCTCCTCGCTGTGTTTGCGTAGTTTCCACTTAATATTCCCACCTCATTTTATTTATAATATTATTTTATTTTCTATAGCTTGTTGTTGTTCGGGAAATAAGCTAACTTGTGAAAATATAAATTCCATTATTATTGAAAATGTTGGTTTATTGATATATAATATACATATGTTTTTTTATGAGTGCGGAGGCGCTTTTTGTATAAGCTCTTATTAGGGATAACTTGTAATTATTGGAATGGATTGATATATTATGAGGTTTATTGAATGTGAGAAAGTCAGCTTTTCTTACTCAAATGATGAAGTGTTGGCTGAAAAAAACATCGACTTCAAAAGAAATGTTTTCGCGGTTGACCATATTGATTTTAGTGCTATAGAGGGAGAGTTTATAGCGATTTTAGGGCACAACGGTTCGGGTAAATCAACTTTAGCCAAACTTATTAACGGTATTTTTAAACCTTCGGAGGGTAGGGTTATAGTTGATGGGCTTATTTCCGCTGATGATAAAAATATATGGGAAATAAGAAAAAATGTCGGTATGGTTTTTCAAAATCCTGACAATCAAATTGTTGCTACTGTTGTCGAGGAGGATGTTGCTTTTGGGGCTGAGAATATTGGAATTGAGAGCCGTGAGATTATTGAGAGAGTGAAAAAGTCTCTTGCCGCTGTTGACATGTCGGAATATTCTAAAACCGCGCCCCATCTTCTCTCGGGAGGGCAAAAACAGAGAATCGCCATAGCGGGTATACTCGCCATGAAGCCAAAGTGCATTATACTGGATGAGGCGACAGCTATGCTTGACCCTATTGGCAGAAAAAAAATAATTGACATTATAATGAGGCTTAATAGGGAAGAAAAAATTACCATTATTTTAATTACACATTTTATGGAGGAGGCACTTTTCGCCGATAAAGTGTTTGTTATGGAGAATGGAAAGATTGTTATGAGTGGAATGCCCAAAGACATCTTTTCAGAGGCGGAAAGATTAAAAAGTCTTGGGCTTGATTTGCCAGCGGCCGCGGCTATTGGATATAATTTAAGAAAATGCGGAATTAATGTTGACAGAAATATCGTATATGATGAAGAGTTTGTTGATTATGTTGTTAAGAGTATAAAATCCGAAGCTAAAGACAAGGAATATTCAAGGGTTGAAAAAAGAGAGATTTTTAATGACAAAATTATTGAGGTTAAAAATGTCTCATATATTTATAATGAAAGTTCAGCTTTTGAGAAAAAAGCGATTAAAAATGTGACGATAGATATTTTTAAAGGTGAGATTGTCGCTTTAATAGGTAAAACAGGGTCAGGAAAAAGCACTCTTGTCCAAACCTTAAACGGACTTATTAAACCGACGGATGGCGAGATTTTTGTGAATGGAAGGAATATATGGGAAAAAGGTTTTAAAATTAAGGAAGTTAGAAAAAAAGTGGGTATTGTTTTTCAATATCCAGAATATCAACTTTTTGAGGAAACGGTTTTTAAAGATGCTATGTTTGGACCTTTAAATATGGGGTTTTCGGAAGAGGAAGCGACTTTAAGGGTTATTAAAGCTTTTAAGGCCGTTGGCATAGGTTCTGAACTTTTTGAGAAGTCGCCTTTTGAGCTTTCGGGAGGACAAAAGAGGCGGGTCGCTATAGCGGGTGTTATCGCTATGGAACCGGAAGTTCTTATACTTGACGAGCCCACCGCCGGACTTGATCCTAAGGGCCGTGATGAGATTCTTGCAAATATAAAAAACGCGCGGAGCGGATTTGATATGACCGTTGTAATGGTTTCTCACAGTATGGAAGAAGTATGCGGGATTTCAGATAGGGTTATTGTTATGAATAATGGCGAGGTTATACTTTCGGGAGAATGCGGAGAGGTTTTCCAGAATGGGGAGATTCTGCGAGATTCAGGTATATCACCTCCCGCCGTAAACGTTATTTTCAAAAAAATTATTGACAGGGGAGTTATTGTTCCTCATAATATTTATACGGTTTCGGACGCTGTTGATTTTTTTAAAGAAAGGCTGTGAGCTTTTTGAAAGTTACTATAGGGCAGTATTATCCTGTAGAGTCTGTAATCCACAAAATTGACCCTCGTATGAAAATATTACTGCTTATTATATTTATAGCCGGAGTGTTTTTTTCAAATAATTTTTTAGGATATATTGTTTCGGCTTTATTTTTGGGGGTTTCTATTAAATTGAGCAAAGTGCCTTTTATATTTATTTTTAGAGGGCTTAGAGGATTTTTATTTATAATTTTATTTACTGTTGTTATTAATATGTTTTTTATTGATAGCGGCAAGGTTTTATTTGAGTTTTATTTTTTTAAACTCACTTCCGACGGCGTTTGGTTTTCTGTTCAGATGATTTGCAGGCTTGGATTTTTGACGGCCGCGTCTTCTCTTCTGACTTTTACAACTTCTCCAATTCAGCTTACTCACGCTATCGAGAGAATATTAAAACCTTTCTCAAGAATAGGGGTTCCCGCTCACGATATTGCAATGATGATGACTATAGCTATAAGGTTTATTCCGACTTTACTTGAGGAAGTTGAGAAAATAAGAAAAGCTCAGATGGCGAGAGGCGCTGACTTTGACGTAAAAGGCATAAAAAATAAAGCTAAAGCATTTATACCGCTTCTTGTTCCTTTATTTGTTTCCGCTTTTCGCAGGGCGGACGATCTCGCTATGGCTATGGAGGCGAGGTGTTATAGGGGAGATGTGAACAGAACGACAATGTATAAATTAAAGTTAGAAAAACTTGATTATTTTGTTTTATTATTCGGATTTTTATTTTTGGCGTTTATATTTTTTACTATAGATAAACGATAGAAAAAATATATAGATAAGCTTGGGCAAATTCTAATATATTAAGAAATTGTTTTTTGAGACCGTAAAATGTGTGTAGTTATTGTTTTATAACAGCTGATGGTAAGAGATTTATTTTAGCTGTTGAGTTTGTTTTAATTTTAGTTGCTTATTTAGATTGATATGGTGGATGTTATTAAAAGATTCTTCTATTATCAGGTTTATTGAAAATAGTTTGTTTTTTTTATTAGTTTCTTATAGTATAGTGATAATAATTTTTGATTTGTTTTTAACGGAGGGTATTTTCTGATGAATATACTTTTAACTGTCGCTTATGACGGAACCGGCTATTTTGGCTGGCAGAAACAAAAAAACAACATAAGTGTTCAGCAACGGCTTGAGGAAGCGTTATCGGCGCTTATGAAGAAAAATATTGAGGTGAGAGGGGCGAGCAGAACGGATACGGGAGTGCACGCTCTTGGTCAGGCGGCTTTGTTAAAAACTGAGACGTCTATACCTGTCGATAAGATTCCTTACGCCGTTAACTCATTTTTACCAGAGGATATAGCCGTTACGGAAGCGAGACTTGTAAGCGACGTGTTTCACCCGCAGTACAGTGTTATAAAAAAAACATATAGGTATAAAATTTTAAATGCCGAGTTTAAAAATCCTATGTTAAGAAATTACGCTGAATTTGTGAGACAGCCTCTTGATATTGACAAGATGAGGGAGGCTTGCGGGCATTTTATCGGAACATATGACTTCGCGGCTTTTTGCGCGTCGGGAAGTATGGCGAAAACTACTGTCAGAACGATTTTTGATTTATCCGTTGAGAAGAATAATGATATTATAGATATTACGGTTACGGGAAATGGCTTTTTGTATAATATGGTAAGGATTATTGCCGGAACTTTGATTTATGTGGGAATGGACAAATTTAAACCGTCGTTTATAAAAGAAATTATCGCTTCAAAAGACAGGGTTATGGCGGGGAAAACGGCTGGACCATCGGGTCTTACGCTTATGAAGATTTATTATAAGGAGTAGATTATGCTTACGGAGGATTATTTACAGGATTATTTAAAAGAAGTTCTGCCTATGTGCGGTGGAACTTTAGGCGAGATTCAGAAAATTTCTTATGAACAGGATGTACCAATTATCCCAAATGACGTAGTGAGGCTTTTAAGCTTTATACTTTCTGTAAAAAAGCCTAAAAAAATTCTTGAAATTGGGGCGGCTGTCGGCTTTTCATCGGGTCTTATGAGTAAATTTCTTGCTGACGGCGGGAAGATTACAACTATTGATAGATTTGATATTATGATTGAGCAATTTAAGGAAAATAGAAAAAAATTGAGTCTTGAGGATAAAATTGAGCTTATTGAGGGCAACGCCTGCGAGGTTTTGCCGAGGCTTTCAGAAAAATTTGACGTTATTTTTCTTGACGCCGCGAAAGGACAATATATTCAAATGCTTCCTCACTGTATAAGGC
>CANOGI010000192.1 GCA_947565475.1 uncultured Eubacteriaceae bacterium | reverse complement strand
AAGTAAGGTTTTGGAAAGAATCAGTAAGTTCGGAAAGCTCTTTTATGCGGGTTTTTGGAACATCCAAATTTTCCAACTGACCTTGACTGATTTTTTTCGCGTATCCGGAAATTTTTTTAATTGGATCCGCGATGTGTTTTGGCAAGGAATAACATAGAAACGCTACTATACACAATATAACAATAACCGCGATAACTATAAACCAAATAAGCTTATTGGTAAACTCGGAGAGTTCTATATCTTTTGCCTCAAGAGAGGAGGTAACAACGTCGTCCATATCTTGCAGGGTAGTAATAATTATAGTTGGATCCATACCGGATTCTTTAAATGTTGATAAAAGGTCGCTTAAAATTTTAACGTCCTCAGTGCCACTCTCCTCATAAGTGGTTATGTATTCTTTAATACACATTATAAGTCTAAGCTGTTCAAAACTTATATCATAATTAAGCTGTTTTCTATATTTAATACTCGTGGAAGATGATTCCATTGAGTTTACCATACGGTATTTATTGGTGGATTCGGCGAGCAAATCCTCGTATTCGGATTTTGTGTAACTGAGAGAAATTGTGGAGAAAACAATTATTATTGCCATTATTATAACAACCAAAGCCATAAATGAGGATATAATTACTTGAATTTTGTTAAACATCTTTTATTCCTCCTTACTTCCTTCTTCTGGATTTTCGCCTTCTGAGTTCAAATCTTTTAATACTCTTTTGACGAGCTTGGAAGCTCGTACGTTGTATTCATTAAGTCCCTCGTCAATGGTCATATCCGTTGTTACGACAGATTCTATTACCTCACGGCGAATTATATCAATCTCGGAGAATAAATTTCCTGTTTCTTTTGACGCTATAGGAATTGGCGCGAGTTTGGAATTTTCATAAAACATTTTAAGGCCCTCTTCGATTTGTGGGTCTTTAGGCATAGGATCCACGAAGTTATTTATGGAAAGGTCCGTTTTTAAATAAATAGCGTCAACCTCATGACTTTCTATACGTTCGGTTTCAGTGTCCGAAACTCTTCTCCAGTGATAATTTTCTATACCGTTGGTAAACAACATTTGACCTTCTCCGCCATCATGAGAGTACTCAATTAAATATTTAAACACACCCTCGGGCGACTTTGAATTTTTGGAAATTATCATGGCGAGAGGCGGTCTCTCAAGATATTTAACTCCATCTAAAGGATTGAGCGCGACAACTTCCGCGGAGGGATCAGCCTCTTTAGCTTTTCTATCGATAGTTTTACCCCATGTTCCGGCCCAATAATTGAAACAGCCGACAATACCCTCATAAAATTTGTTTCTGCAATCAGAGGTCTTATTTGTCACAATATCAGGGTCTAAAAGTCCGTCTTCATACGCTCTTTTCATTCTTGTTAAAGTTTCTTTCATTTCAGGCTCGGTCATACCGTCAACATATTTTCCGTCTTTTAAGTAAAAGTCAGGGGAAGCGTCCTGATAAAACTCTCTTAGATACAGACTGTAAGGAGCCTCGGAATTTACAAGCCCGGCTGCGGTCAAAGGAATTATATTATCTCCGAGAGTTTTGAATTTTTTAAGCATTTCGTGAAACTCATCATAAGTTTTTGGTTCAGGAATGTTAAGTTTATCGAGCCAATCTTTTCTAACATATGTAACTGTTCCATTACCAGCATTAAGAGGAAAACCATAGAGACGACCATCTATTTTAAGAGATTCGACATAGTTTTCGTTTGTGATATTTTTTATTGATGAGTTTTCCCAAGCGTCGGTCATATCCCAAAGAAGGTCGTAAGCCGCGTAATTAGGATAAAAAAGGCTTCCAGTCTCAAATAAATCGACAGAATCATCTGTCGCGAGCATTATATTTAATCTTTCATAATATGTTGACACTTTGGGAATTTCAACAGTTAATTTTATGCCGGTTAATTTTTGATATTCTTCACAAAATAATTTTATACCCTCCGCGTTATCCTCCCAAGGCATAAATGTATTTGTGATCATTGAGATTTGTTCGGGTTTCTCAATATTTTGAGCTTGATTTTGTCCATTGGAGGCTTGAGGATTCTCATTTTCATTATTTCCACAGGCAGACAATAGACTCATTGATAAAACAAGAAGAAGTGCTATTTTCCTTTTCATTATTTATTTCACGCTCCTTTTTTATTTGTTTTTTAGTAATTTGTGTTTTAGTCATGAGGATTTGAAAACGTTTTAAGGCATATAAAGGATTTGTATTTATATTTTATGAGTTTTTAAGTGTACAGTCTTATAAAAATCAAACAAATTTGTTATACGCCGCATAATATTTTGGAAAATATAAAAAAGTAAAGTACAGATTATTAATAAAACACACATTTACCGTAGATTATTATAAATATTATACAATATATATTAATAAAACACAATACATTATTTGAATTTTATTAAATATGACAGACAATTATTATATTATTTCCACATTTTGAGGCTATACCTAACAATTTATGTAAAACCAAAAAAATAATTTGGCTTGTTGTATAAAAAAGCAGATGGAATTTTATATTGACAAAAAAGTATCCTTTACTATAATTAAATTATTGAGTAATATTAAATATTGTTTATTTTACCAGGTAAAAATTTAAAAATGTTCCTATGTGTGAATTTTTAGAGTCAAATAAATTTCGGCAATATTAAATTTCTCATGTAAAAAAAATTGAGAGAATAAATTTTTATCAATTTTTTAACTGATTAGGGAAGTTATTTGATTTTTAAAGTGAGCATTTACTCTTAATATGAGGGCGGAGTTGCCCATTGTAGGGTTATAAGTATTTTTGTGAAACAAAAATACGAATAGCTTTTGACTGGTATTTAAATAAATATAGATTAACTATGTTCGGAGGTATTATTTTTATGAAATTGAAAAAAATTGCCGCGGTTATTGTCGCTGTTGCTTTTGTTTCGGGGTGTTCTGGTGAGAAAGGCGATCTGATATACAATGAGAATAATGTTGCCGTTTACACTTTAAGTGATAGTAATCAAAAGCTGTACAAAAACAGTAATGAGAATTTTGAGATGGCTTGTTTCGGCGATTGGGACGTGAAAATTGACGACGGCGGGTATCTCGCTAAATTCGTGCTTAAAACGGATAACGGCGAGGTATGGCTGGGAGTAAAAAAAGAGTCTCTTGAGACTAATGAGAGGGATATAGACGTTTTAAAAAATAAATATACAAATGAGCTGAAAAATGGAATCGTAAAATGCGCTGACGTAACTATTGGCGGAAAAAAGGGAAAATGGATTAAGGTTGAGCCTATCGATGGCTCAGGAATTGGTTTAAAAAATAAAGAAACAGGGAAGGAAGTTGAAATTGACAGAAAGAATCTTGTGACGAGTGACGAGAATTCATCAAGGGAAGATTTGATTTTTATTCTTGATGATGATTGTTCATATGTGTTTTTATATCACGCCGACAGTTTAAGTCTTTATAACGGATACGCTGATATTATCGATGAGTTCTTGGGAACATTTCAGTTTATTGATTAGAAATGACCTTTATAAAATTTATTATTTGGGATATTTTACCGTTAGGCGACTATATAACTATGTTTAATTATATATGATTTTAAATTTGCTGTGATTTATTTATACGCGATAATTTTAAGGACATTATAGTTTTTTAAAGCTTAATGTATTTTAAAATTAGTATTTATAGTCAAATTACTTGAAAAATGAACAAGTTCGGCGGATAAAAATCATTTTTGCCGCGTTAGCGTCAGTCGGCGTAGGCTTTAGGCTATGCTCTCTTTTTGCTACCTTGAAAAAATAGTTTTTATCTCGCTTCTTTTTGATTATTTTCAAGTGGTTTGACTATATTTTTGTGGAAATAATTTTTTATGAAATTTTTGATTTTAAAATATTTTTGAATATTAAAGAGAACCAATCTAAATTTTATTCTGACTATTCCGTAAAAATCGCTTTCAATGATTTATTTTAAATTTTTATTGCAATTTTTTCTAAAAATTATTATAATTTATATATGTTAAGATGTTAAAATACGCTGAATACATAGATTTTGTCGGTTTTTTGGGTAGATATATATAATTTAATTGGAGTTTTACAAATATTTTGTTGAAAGATACTTTAAAAGGTTTTAAGTTAAATATTTTATAAATTACAGCTATTATTGATTCGATTTTTAAATATTTAAGAATATGTAAAATATTTATATGAGTTAAATTTATTGGACAGCTGAGTTAGAAAGGAAGCGAAGTATGATTAAAAAGAGGGTTTTATTAATTTTTTATATCGTTTTTATGTTTTTGTGTTCTTTAAATGTTACGGCTTTGGAAGCGTCTGAAAAAACGATAAGAATACCTGATTATAATATGGGTGGATTTATATATACGGTTGACATAGGATTAAAAGCGGGATATAGT
>CANOGI010000191.1 GCA_947565475.1 uncultured Eubacteriaceae bacterium | reverse complement strand
ATCCAACGGTTATGGTAAATCTTTTGGGCGGGGAGGGAAAATCCGGAAAGGCTGTTGTTATGGGCGCTTCTGACGCTCTTAAAATCGACGGGGTTAAGCTTCATATTTATGGCAAAAAAAATACTTCTCCCAAAAGGAAAATGGGGCATATAACGGTTACGGCGGAGAGTATTGACACGGCTTTAAAACATGCCGACGAGGCTTTCGCGAAAATAAGGATAACGGCGGAGTAACCAAAAGTCGCGAACCTTTTCAAAAAGGCCCGCGGGGTGTGAGACAGCGTCCCAAAGTATTTAAGTTAGCGCGTATGATATAAGAGGAGAGATGTTATGTATATAATAGCGGGGCTTGGAAATCCCGGAAGCGAGTATAAATGGACAAGACACAACGTGGGCTTTGAGGTAATATCAAAGCTTGCTTTTGATTATAATATAGATATGGGGAAATCTAAATATAAAGCGATAATAGGCGACGGGAGAATAAACGGCAAAAAGGTTCTTCTCGTCAAACCTTTGACTTATATGAATTTAAGCGGAGAGAGTATTATTCAAATTATGAATTTTTACAAAGAGGAGACTCAAAATTTAATTGTCGTATGCGACGATATAAATTTACCCGTGGGAAATATAAGAATAAGGAAAAAAGGAAGCGACGGGGGACAAAAGGGACTCAGAAGTATTATTGAGGTTTTAGGATCGGAGGACTTTCCCAGGGTTAGGGTAGGAGTCGGGAGCAAACCAGCCGGCTGGGACCTTAAAAATTTTGTGTTAAGCAGGTTTACCGAGGAGGAGAACGACGGAATAATAAAAGGAATTACGGACGCGGGGGATTCGGTTGTTTCCATTGTTGAGGGCAAAATACTTGACGCCATGAATATGTACAATAAAAAAAATAAAGGGTGAGAATGGGGAAATCTATTTAAGCGGGGGTACTCTTGTATTTAAGGGGAGCGCAAGCTCCCACTGAATACAAAGGAGAATACTTTGGCCGTCGGGTACGAGAATTTTTGTTATAGAAAAATTTGAGTAGTCCTGACTGCTCATTAACTTTTTAAAATTAAAATCTATTAGCGAACTTATGTTTTATTGTTGGGTATAAAAATTTTAAGGAGGTGGCATAATTGACAGACACATTATTATTACCGCTTTGTGAGACGGAAAATTTCAATAAGCTTGTTGACTCTCTCAAAGAAAATTTATCTCCTGTTTTAGCTACAGGGGTTATCAACTCTCAAAAGGCGCATTTGATACACGGAATTACGGAGAATATTTCCGCTCCGTCTTTGATAATAGCTGAAAATGAGCTTAGAGCCAAAGAAATTTATGAGGATATCTCATTTTTTAAAAAAGACAACGTTATGCTGTACCCCTCCAAAGACATTATTTTTTACAGCGCCGATATAAAAAGTACAGACATAATAAGAAAAAGATTTGAGATAATAAGCGAGATAATAAACGCCGAGAATAAAGGGGAAAGCGGTTTTACGGTTGTTTTGTCGGTCGAGGCGCTTTTTGACAAGCTTATTCCCAAAGAGGCGTTCAAAAGATATATAACGACTCTTAAAGAGGGAATGAGGCTTTCTTTAGACGATTTTGTCGAGAGCCTTGTTTTTATGGGATATGAGAGATGCGACACTGTTGAGGCGCAGGGACAGTTTGCCGTGAGGGGAGGTATAATGGATATTTTCTCTCCTGTTTTCTCTGGCGCTGTCAGAATCGAGTTTTGGGGAGACGAAATCGACACGATAAGAACACTTGACGAGTTTTCACAGCGTTCTGTTGAGAAAATTTCGGAGATAACGATTTATCCCGCGAGGGAGCTTATTTATTCAGAGAGAGAACTTTCCGCCGCTCTTGTAAAAATTAAAAAGGAGTTTAAAACCGTTTTATCCTCCTTCGAGAAAAAGTCTATGACGGAGGAGTACGAGACTTTAAAGGAATATGTGGGTGAGGCGATAGAAAATCTCACGGAGAAAAAAAGTATATCGGGAGCGGATAAATATATCGGCTTTTTTTATGATGAACCGGTGAGCTTTCTTGAGTATCTTCCAAAAGACACGATGATTTTTTACAATGAGCCGGGAAGAATAAGAGAGCGTGCCGAGAGAGCGATGAGCGAGTTTTCCGAAAGTATGAAAGGAAGAATAGAAAAGGGATATATTTTACCGTCAGGATTAAATATGGTTTTCTCTTTTGAAGATATTCTTTTTAAAACCTCTAAGTTTAAAGAGGTTTTATTGTCGTCTCTTATAAAGAATATTAAGGATTTTAAAATCAAGGGAATATATGATTTTCTTATAAAGTCGTCAGGAACTTTTAAAAATAATTTTGAGATGCTTATAGATGACCTTAAATTTATGATTTCAAATGATTATCGAGTGATTTTTCTCGCGGGGAACAAAACACGATGTGAAAGAATGGTGAAAGAGCTGAACTCAAGAGATGTGACGGCGTTTTTCGCGGAGGATTCTAAAAGGCTTAATATGTCTAAAAACGTGGTGTATGTTTTAAGGGGAAGTTTAAACTCAGGGTTTGAGTATGTGAATGAGAAGTTTGTCATTATAAGCGACAAAGAGATTTTCGGAACGGAGAAGAAAAGAAGAAAGCCTAAAAAAAAGAAAACGGGAGTTAAAATTCAAAATTTTTCCGACTTAAAGCAAGGCGATTATGTTGTTCATGATAATCATGGAATCGGTATTTTTAAAGGTGTTGAGAAAATAACATCTGACGGTGTTACAAAGGATTATATGAAAATCGGCTATGAGGACGGCGGAAATCTCTATGTCGCCATAAATCAAATGGATATGGTTCAGAAATATATAGGCGGGGAGGCTCGTCTTCCAAAGCTTAATAAATTAGGCGGAACCCAGTGGGCCAAAGCCAAGGCGAAAGCGAAAAAGGCGGCCTATATACTCGCTCAGGATTTAGTCGATTTATACGCCGAGAGACAGGCGGCGAAAGGATTTATATACTCAAAGGACAATATATGGCAAAAGGAGTTTGAGGATTCTTTTCCATTTGTGGAAACGGACGACCAATTAAACGCCGTTATGGACGTTAAAGCCGATATGGAGAGCGGAAAGGTTATGGACAGACTTATTTGCGGGGACGTGGGTTTCGGAAAGACGGAAATTGCCTTGAGGGCGGCGTTTAAAGCTGTTCAGGACTCAATGCAAGTGGCTTATTTAGTTCCGACGACTATATTGGCTCAGCAGCATTTTAACACGTTTATAAACCGTATGCGTAATTTTCCAATAAGGGTTGAGATGATGTCGAGATTCAGAACCCAAAAACAGCAGAAGGATATTGTGGACGGGCTTAAAAAGGGAAGTATTGATATTGTCGTCGGAACCCACAGGATATTGTCAAAGGATTTGGAGTTTAAGGATTTAGGTCTTGTTATTGTGGACGAGGAACAGCGTTTTGGCGTAGCCCACAAAGAAAAGATGAAAGCCCTAAAAAAAGATGTGAATGTTCTGACGCTTACGGCGACTCCTATACCAAGGACTCTTCATATGAGTCTTTCGGGGATAAGGGATATGAGTCTTCTTGAGGACCCTCCGAACGAGAGGCTTCCTATTCAGACATATGTAATGGAGTATAACGACGAGTCAGTAAAGGACGCTATACACAGGGAGCTTGCCAGAGGCGGGCAGGTGTATTATCTTTTTAACAGGGTTAAAAACATTTCAGAAACCGCCCTTAAAATTCAAAAGCTTGTGCCAGAGGCGAACATCGCTTTCGCTCACGGGCAAATGAGCGAGAGAGAACTTGAGACGATTATGCTTGAGTTTATGAGCGGGGGCGTAGACGTGCTTATATGCACTACTATCATTGAAACAGGGCTTGACATTCCGAATGTGAATACCATTATTATCCAGGACGCCGATTGTATGGGACTCTCCCAGCTTTATCAGCTCAGAGGGCGGGTCGGAAGGTCTAACAGGAGTTCTTTCGCTTATCTTATGTACAGAAAGAATAAAGTTCTTAAAGAGGTCTCAGAAAAGAGGCTTCAGACCATAAAAGAATTTACGGAATTCGGCTCAGGCTTTAAGGTGGCAATGAGAGATTTAGAGATAAGAGGGGCGGGAAACCTCTTAGGAGCTGAACAGCACGGCCATATGGACGTTGTTGGTTATGATATGTATTGCAGGCTTTTGGACAGCGCGGTTTTAGAGCTTAGAGGAGAGAAAGCCCCTGAGGAATTCGAGACTCTTATAGATTTAAAAATTAACGCTTATATTCCTCCATCTTATATTGAGAATGAGGAACGAAAACTTGAGATGTATAAAAGAATTTCCGAGATTTCAGGCGAGGACGATTTATTAGACGTTCAGGACGAGCTTTTGGACAGGTTTGGGGAAATGCCGGGCTGTGTTAAAAATCTTCTTGACATCGCCGT
>CANOGI010000190.1 GCA_947565475.1 uncultured Eubacteriaceae bacterium | reverse complement strand
CTATATATCATTGCGGGAAATTTGAGCGCCATTTGAACGTTAAAGTGTCAAAAATTACTGTGATTTCTAACCTACAAAGGCGAATATTTTTGCCGTAGGTCACGAGAATTTCTGTTATACAAAAATTCTCGTAGTCTTTGATTAGATTTTTTTCGAGGTTATGTCACTGCGGCGATTTAGAAATAAGTTTGTTATAAAAATTATTTTATGTGAATTTTGCAGGTTTAAAATATGTTTCCTGCATTTTATTTTGCTTTTTTACAAAAAAGAGATTATTTTTTTTTATTTTTTACAAGACAACAGATGAATTTTATGATATAATGTTCATAAATGAAATTGTTTTTTTGAAAATTTATTATTTTCTGTTTTTTGACTAAATATTTTTTGAAAAATTCATATTTTATCAGAATGTGTTTGAGGATCAAAAAAGTTTATTATAAATTTATGGCGATTAACAAAATTTTTAGCTTAAATTAACGAAAGAGGTCGTTAATGTATTAAATTTTTTTGGAATTTATTCTCCGCAAAGTATTATAGTTAATCAACTTTAATAAATAATAGTAAAAAATATTTTACGGGCACAAAGTGTTGAAATTTTAGCGAAAGCGCGGAGAGGCTTGTGAAACAATCTGGAAAATTTTAAAATAAAATTGTTTTTTTACTGCCTTTCAAAATTGATTTACTATAGTATTCGGTATAAACGTCCTATGATTTTTAAACACTCTTTAGCTTTACATAATCCGTTAAAATCTCAGAAAGGAGAAATTTATGATGTCTGAATTAAAAGATATGTCAAAAGATGAGTTAATGTCAAAACGAGAGGAATATTTAAAAACGTATAATAATTATAAGGAAATGGGGCTTAAACTTGATATGTCGAGGGGAAAGCCGGGAGCGAAGCAGCTTGATATATCAAACGAGCTTCTTAACGGGCCAAGGGATTTTCATACCTCGGGCAATTATGACGTCCGAAACTATGGGGTTCTTGAGGGACTTCCCGAAACGAGGGAAATTTTCTCCCAGATTTTTGACCTTCCGTCAAAAAATATTATTATCGGCGGGAACTCGGCTTTAAACCTTATTTATGATACTTTCGCGAGAGTATATCTTTTCGGGGCTTTGGGAAGCACACCGTGGTGCAAGTTTCCTAAAGTTAAAATTTTATGTCCGGTTCCGGGATATGACAGGCATTTTTCGATATGTGAGGAGTTTGGCGCTGAGATGATTTCGGTGCCGTTAAAAGGCGACGGGCCCGACATGGATATGGTGGAAAAACTTGCCGCCGAGGACGAAGCAGTTAAAGGTATTATATGCGTTCCGTTATATTCTAATCCCACAGGTGAGATTTACAGCGACGAGGTTATTGACAGACTTGTGAAGATGAAAACCGCTGCTGAGGATTTTCGTATTTTCTGGGATAACGCTTACGCTATACATCACATTTACAAAGAAAACACTATAGCTAATATTTTTGAGTATGCTGAGAAATATAATACACAGGACAGAATTTATATGTTTTTCTCAACGTCAAAGGTTACTTTTCCAGGGTCCGGAGTGGCTATTATCGCCGCGAGCGACAACAATATAAAGGAAATTATGAAGAGAATGTCTATTCAGACTATTGGGTATGACAAAGTTACCCAGCTTTCTTTCGCCAAGTTTTTTAAAAACGCCGAGAACGTTAAAAATCATATGAAAAAACACGCCGCTATCTTAAAACCTAAATTTGATATGGTTAATGAGATATTGGATCTAAATTTTGGGGATAATAAAATGTGCCGGTGGCTCAAACCTGACGGGGGGTATTTTGTCACGATATATACCAAGGAAGGCTGTGCCAAGGAAATTGTAAGATTAGCCAAGGAGGCGGGCGTAGTATTAACGGAGGCTGGAGCTACTCACCCTTATCATTTAAATCCTAAAGACGATTGTTTCCGTCTTGCCCCAACATATCCATATTTAGAGGAGCTTAAAACGGCTATGGAGGTTGTATCCGCCTGCATTAAATTGGCTACGGTAAATAAGGCTTTGGAAACAATGTAAATATAAATACTATGATGACTGTTCCATTAATATAAGGGAGTTTTGGAAAAAGTGTTTTACAATACCATATTTTTTTGATATAATTAGAAAATATTTTAAAGCGTATCTGAAAACTAAAATACAAGAAATCATAAAAAAGCAAAATGAGGCATGGTTATTTTATTTTTAATGCTTTCTTGGATATTTCAGATTTATAAAAAAATTCAATTTTTTTGGTTAGTTAAAATTTCAGTTAGTTTTAACAATGGATATAGTGTTTTTAAATACGCTTTTACAAATAAAATCAATGTTTCCTTAAATTTTTTAGGAGGTATGGAAATGGCTAAGTTTAATGAAAACTATCTTAATTTAAAAGAAAGCTATCTTTTTTCTGAAATAGCTAAAAGGGTGAACGCTTTTACAGCCCAAAATCCGGATAAAAAGGTTATACGTTTGGGAATAGGAGATGTTACGCTGCCTTTAGCTGACGAGGTTATAAAAAGTCTTCACAAAGCCGTAGACGAGATGGGCTCCGCTGAAACTTTCAGAGGTTATGGCCCGGAACAGGGATATGATTTTTTGAGAAACGCTATTAAGGAATATTATAAAAGAAACGGTGTTGAAATTGAGGACAATGAAATATTCGTAAGCGACGGGGCGAAAAGCGACACCGGAAATATCACAGACCTTTTCGCTATAGACAACGTGGTTATGGTTCCTGATCCAGTTTATCCTGTTTATGTGGACACCAACACAATGAACGGAAGAAAAATAATTTATCTTGACGCTAACGCTGACAACGATTTCCTTCCTATGCCCGATGAGAGCGTTCACGCCGATATTATATACCTTTGCTCCCCAAACAATCCGACAGGAGCAGTTTATAATAAAGAACAGCTTAAAATATGGGTGGATTATGCCCTTAAAAATGATTCTATTATACTTTTTGACTCAGCTTATGAGAGCTTTATTTCAGACGACAGTTTACCAAGGAGTATTTTCGCTGTTGAGGGCGCGAAAAAATGCGCTGTTGAGTTTTGCTCTCTTTCTAAAACGGCGGGCTTTACAGGAACTCGATGCGGATATACGATAATTCCTAACGAGCTTAAAGGCAAATCGTCGGACGGAAGGGAAATGTCCCTTAACAAAATGTGGAACCGCCGTCAGACGACGAAATTTAACGGTGTTCCTTATATTGTTCAAAGAGCGGCTGAGACTGTTTTTTCAGTGGAGGGTATGAAGCAAGCCAAAGCCATGATTAATATTTACAAGGAAAACGCCAAAATTATTTCTGAGACTATGGAGAAAATGAATGTAAAGTATTTCGGGGGGGTTAATTCGCCTTATATCTGGTTTGAGTGCCCTAACGGAATGAATTCATGGGACTTTTTCGATTTTATGCTTAATAAAATAAATGTTGTCGGAACGCCGGGGGCGGGATTTGGTAAAAACGGCGAGAATTATTTCAGGCTTACAGCTTTTAACAATAAAGAAAATACCGTTGAGGCTATGAGAAGATTTGAGACGTTATTTGACCCGACTGAGTAAACTTAAAATGCGCTGGAGGGAGAACTTATTTAGGGAGCTATTGATTTAACCTGATAAGGAGGTTCCCCGTAAGCGGACGTTTATTTCTGTATTCAGCGGAAATACAAGCTCCTATTGGGCATAAAGGTGGAATTACACGCTGTGGGGTTAAACTGCAGAGGAAGTCAAATGCTTCTTAATTGGGGGTACTTACTCTTGTATTCAGGGGAGCGCAAGCCAGGTCGCAAGGGCGAGCGGCAAAACGAAGTTTTGCGACCAGCCTCACTCTGGATACAAAGGTGAATACTTTCACTGTCGGTTACGAGAATTTTTGCTATACAAAAATTCGATTAGTCTTGACCAATAGTTATAAAATTTTCAAATACGCTATAGATTGTTAATTTGGTGGGCTAAGTTTCTGAATAATAAGGCGGGAGCGCCGCTTACCGTGTGTGTGGATTTATAAAAAAATTAACAGTGATTTTTTAAGGGGGATTATTAATATGAAAAAATTTATTTCTTTGCTTATTTCTTCCGTTATGATTTTTTCATCAGCGGTTTACGCTGAGGATTTGAACTCAAATTTTTGGGCATACGGGCAAGTTATGGAGGCTAAAAGCGACGGCTGGTTTAATGGACTTGACGCCAACTCAAACGCTTTAAAATCCACCGCTCAACTGGCGTTATCATCTGTTTTTAAAAACAATTTCTCTGAGACGGCTGATAATATGAAAGATGGCTATATTAAAAGGGGGGAACTCGCCTCATATTTACATGAGTTTTTGCCGAGAGATAATAGAACTTTGCAAGTTTCTTTTTCGGACATTTCTGAAAGCGAATACAGCTACAGTATTCAAAAG
>CANOGI010000189.1 GCA_947565475.1 uncultured Eubacteriaceae bacterium | reverse complement strand
ATTCTTGATGATAATTTTAAATCAATTAAAGACGCTATCTGGTATGGAAGAACAATTTATCACAATATCTTGAAGTTTTGTAAATTTCAGCTTGTTATAAATGTTGCCGCTGTGGTTGTAAGTGCCATAGCTCCTTTCTTTGGGGTTGAGGAACCTCTTAAAGTGACCCATTTGCTTTTTGTAAATCTTGTTATGGACGGGTTGGGCGCTATTATGTTAGGCGACGAACCGGCTCTTAAAGAATATATGAGAGAAAGGCCCAGAAGAAGAGACGAAAGTATAGTAAGCAAAAAAATGATGACTCAAATTTTAATTATGGGAGCGTGGCTTACCTTTATCAGTTTCTTGTTTTTAAAACTTCCATTGTTTGAGACTTGGTTTAAGACTGCGCCTAATAAACTGACAGGTACAGGTGAGGGGGCGACAGAACTTTTAACGGGGTATTTTGTGTTATTTATCGTAAGCGCTCTATTTAACGGGTTTAATGTAAGAGATGAAAAATTTAAAATTTTCAGCGGATTAAATGAGAATAAGGGATTTTTAAAAGTGTTTTTCACTATCATAATTGTACAGGCAATTATTGTAAACGCCGCGTTGATTCCGGGATTAGAATTTATCGGTGAAATGTTCAGCTGTGTTCCTATAGGAATTGAATGCTGGGGTATTCTTATTTTGCTTGCCTTTACTATGATTCCTATTGATTTGCTTAGAAAATGTTTTATAAAAAATAATTAAAAAAATTTTAAAACCGCGGGACGTTAGTTCCGCGGTTTTAAGATATGGCGTTAATTTATGGTGGGAGGAGTTTATGATGATTTTTAACTCAGATTTAGACAATACTTTAATCTATTCCTATAAACATAATATTTCCGATGAAAAAATTTGTGTGGAGATATACAATGGAAGAGAAATATCTTTTATGACGAGAAATAGTTATGAGCTATTAAAAAAAGTTGTTAAAAAAGTTTTATTTGTTCCAACAACGACAAGAACTATTGAGCAATATGAGAGGATAGATTTGGGAATAGGAGTTTCTAAATTCGCCTTAGTGTGTAATGGAGGGGTATTGCTTGAAAATGGCAAGGAAGATAAAGAATGGTATAAAGAATCTTTGAGGTTAATTTCCGTATGTTTTGAGGAATTAAGAAAGGCTGAGAAAGTCTTATTTGAGGATAAACACAGATGTTTTGACGTGAGGAATATAAGCGGGCTTTTTATTTTTACAAAAAGTAATGAGCCATTTATATCGGCACACGGACTAAAGCGGGTTTTGGATTTATCTCTTGTGGACGTCTTTGAGAACGGAATTAAAATATATGTTGTTCCTAAAAAATTGAGCAAGGGAATGGCTTTGAAAAGATTTAAAGAAAAAATAAATGGTGATACTTTTATTGCCGCGGGAGACAGTGAGTTTGATATTTCTATGATAAAAGAGGCTGATTTTGGCATTGTACCTAATTATATGATGAAAGAAAAAGCTGGAGGAAATGGGGTTATTTTTGAGAATAAATTTTTTTCAGATGGGATTTTAAACTTTATTTTAAGTATGGCTGAAAATAATGGTAAACAGATAAATGATTCTTTATTATAAATGATGTTCTTTAGCGGAAATAGTATTAACTTTAAAAATTTATTTTTGCTCATAAAAAGCGAATTGATTTAAAATCAATTCGTTTTTTTATACCTAAGAGTTTTATAACAAGTATTATAGTCAATCAACTTGAAAAATAAACAAATTTAGCGGTTTAAAATCTTTTTTACTGTGTTAGAGCCAGTCGGCATAGGCTCCTAACTATGCTCTTCTTACGCTGCCTTGTAAAAATAATTTCAATCCCATATTATTTTATTTATTATTGAGTTGATTAGATTATAAACGGTAAAATTTTATTCTTTAAAAATAAATTTTTGAAACTATAGGGCTGTAAAAAATAATAGGGAACGAAAAAGATTATTCTTTGTCATTTTATTTTTTTTATAATATTAATTAATACTACAAAATATTTATTGAGAATTTATTATAATTTTTTTATAGAAATCGGAGGGGATATTTTTTGGAGGTTTACGTGGATATTATTTTTCTAATTAATTTTTTTATGGATTTTTTTATATTTTGGATAACAAAAAAATTTATTATGAAAAATGTATCAATAAAAAGATTGTTGTTTGGATCGTTTTTTTCATCAGCTATATATTGCGTTATAACTTTTGTGGATTTTTTAAATTTTCTTTATAATCCTTTATGGATTTTGATTATTTTAATTTTTTCTGTTTTTATAACTTTCGGAGCCACTGATATAAAAGAACTTTTGAAGAACACCATTTTTTTTATTGTGACTTCTTTTGCTGTGGGAGGATTGGCGACAGCGTTATTCTATTTTTGTAATATTTCCAATTTTATAGGAAATTTTATTGATATATATATACATAATTTTTCACTTAAATTTTTAATTTTCTCAATTTCATTTTTTTATATTTTACTTAAATTTATTATTGTTCAATATAAAAAAATTACCATAAAAAAACAAGTTTTTTGCGGAGCGGAGATTTTTCTAAAAGATAAAAAAACTACTTTAAAAGCCCTTATTGACACTGGTAATTCTTTATATGAGCCTATAAGCGGAAAACCTGTTATTATCGCTGAGCTTAGCGTTTTAAAAAATGTCATTCCTGATGGAATGAATAATTTTTTTGTGAAAAATGGTAATTCTGTTCCTGATAAAATATATGATTATATTAAATTTGGGGATTTCGATATTGAGTTAAGGATTATTCCTTTTTCAAGTATAGGTAGAAAGAAAGGCGCTATTGTGGGATTTCTGGCGGATAAGGCCGTAATTCATTATGAAAAGGACTTTTGTTTTGAAAAAGCTGTTATTGGAATATGTGATTTTAAATTGTCAACCACAGATGATTATAATGCTCTTTTGAATCCGCAAATGTTTAAAGATACGGATTAATATTAACGATTATTTATACTATAGTCAAGCTACTTGAAAATAAACAAGAGGAGGAGAGATTAAAATTATTTTTGAAATACAGCGGAAGGAGAGCGTAGTTAGGAGCCTATGCTGACTGACGCTAACGTGGCAAAAAGGATTTTAAACCGCTAAACTTGTTCATTTTTCAAGTGGTTTGACTATATATAGAAGCAATAAAAGAATGAATAAACAAGTTCTGAAAAAGCTAATATATTAAAGAAGTGTCAACAAATTAAAAAATAAAAATAATTTTTTTTAAAATTAAAGTGATAGTATTATTTTTTGGGGGAAATAACACGATATGGAGGGATTACTTTGAAAATTATTGACATTATTAATACTGTTATAAAAAAAATTAGATTAAACGAGTATGATGATTTTTCTGAAAATACTGTTTATTATATTGGAGGAGCGGATGTTTTGCCGCCTCCCTTATCACATGAGGAAGAAAACGAGATGCTTATGAAACTTGGTGGAAAGGATGAGGATGAGGCAAAAGCTGTTCTTATTGAAAGAAATTTGCGCCTTGTAGTTTATATAGCGAGGAAATTTGAGAATACGGGAGTAAATGTGGAAGACCTTATTTCTATCGGTACAATCGGTCTTATAAAAGCTATAAATACTTTTAAAACTGATAAAAACATTAAGCTCGCTACATATGCATCAAGATGTATTGAGAATGAGATTCTTATGTATTTGAGAAGAACAACGAAAATAAAAACAGAAGTATCTATTGACGAACCTTTAAATGTTGATTGGGAGGGTAACGAGCTTTTACTTTCCGATATTCTGGGAACGGATGTGGATGTTATTTCCAAAAATATTGAGGAAGAAGTCGATAGAGATTTACTGGGGAAAGCTATTGAGAAACTTTCTAAGAGGGAAAAAAAGATTGTTAGGTTAAGATTTGGGCTTGATGAAAACGGGGATGAGAAAACACAAAAAGAAGTTGCTGATATGCTTGGTATATCTCAGTCTTATATATCAAGGCTTGAAAAAAAGATTATTATACGTCTAAAAAAAGAATTTATAAAAATGCTATAAAGATTTGATTGAAATTTCCTATAATATGTTTAGAGTTAAAATATAATTAAAAATATATAATACAAATGTCGAAGACTATTCGTATTCTTGTCTCGCAAAAATACTCATATCATATGGCGGATAACTCCGCCTTTTTTTGTATTTTTACTGAATGTGAAGTCACTTTTTTATGCATAAAAAAATTCAATTTCTTGGGATAATTAGAATTTTAATTGGTTTTAACAATAGAATCGGAGTTTTTAAATACGCTCTAAATTATTTATATTGATTTTTATGATATTTTAAACGTGAGTTCGACAGAGATTTATGTTTAATGGAACTTTTTTATATCATAAAAAGGTTCCAAAGCTCAAAAAATGCTCTTTAAGAATAAAAACCTTGAGGCTCTGTCTCAAACTCCGCAAACTGGTCAGTGCTTTTGGCTCTGCCAAAAGTCGGCTTACGCC
>CANOGI010000188.1 GCA_947565475.1 uncultured Eubacteriaceae bacterium | reverse complement strand
GCTGTGAAAAAATTATGGAGGTGTTAATTATGGTAGGTATAGGAAGCGACAACGCTGGGTTTGAATTAAAAAAGGAAATAATAAAATATCTTGAGGAAAATAATATACAGTATAAAGATTTTGGAATATACGCCGAGGAACCGACGGCGGACTATCCTATTTACGGTAAAAAAGTAGCCAACGCGGTTGTGTCAGGTGAGTGTGATAAAGGTATTTTAATTTGCGGGACGGGTATTGGTATATCAATAACCGCCAATAAGATCAAAGGTATCCGCGCGGCGCTTTGTCATGATGTTTTTTCAGCGAAAGCCACTAGATTACATAATGACGCTAACATTCTCGCTATGGGCGGGAGAGTTGTGGGCCCGGGTCTTGCCGTTGAGATTGTTAACGCTTTTTTAAACACGGAATTCTCAAACGCTGAAAGGCACATTAGAAGGATTGGCATGATTGAGGATTAAGACGCTTCAAACAAAGGAGGAATTCTTATGAGTAATTTATATATTTTAGATCATCCGCTTATTCAAAGTAAACTAACAAGGCTTAGAGATAAAGAAACCTCAAATAAAGAGTTCAGAGAGCTTTGCGCTGAAATTTCCTCTTTAATTTGTTATGAGGCGTCAAGAGATCTTATTCTTGATGATATAAATGTTTCTACCCCTTTGGGAGAAACAAAGGGAAAGGTTTTGGAAAATAAAATAGGTATTATAGCTATCCTCAGAACTGGAATAGGTATGGCGGAGGGAATTTTATCTCTTATACCAAACGCTAAACTTGGTCATATTGGGTTATATCGAGACCCAAATACTTTAATGCCTGTGGAATATTTTTGTAAGCTTCCGGAGCATACGGAAAATTGTCAGATATTTGTTCTTGACCCAATGCTCGCTACAGGAGGAACAGCCTCGGCGGCGATTCAATTTATTAAAGAGCGGGGAATTAATAATATAAAATATCTTTGTCTTATCGCCGCTCCAAACGGCGTTAAACGAGTTCAGGCGGATCATCCTGACGTAGATATTTATACCGCCGCTCTTGACGAGTATCTTACTGAGAACGGATATATATTTCCAGGTCTTGGCGATGTTGGAAGAAGACTTTACGGTACGAAATAGAGGAAGGACGGTGTATATGACGTGACTCATAATTGGTTGCTTTATATGGCTGCTTTTGCCACTTCTTTCGCCATTTCTCTTTTAACGACGCCTTTCGCTAAAAAATTAGCTTTTAAGCTTAGAGCTATAGATTATCCCAAATCAAGAGGGCTTCATTCTGAACCTATGCCACGTATGGGTGGTATAGCCATCGTACTTGGATTTATGATAACCGTTTTACTCATGAGTTTTTTTGTTGAGGATTTTATTACCACGGAATTTGTGGGTTTTATAGTAGGCGGTTTTATTATCGTGGTTTTAGGTATGCTTGATGATATATATGAGCTTAGCGCTAAGTTTAAGTTTTTGGTACAGCTCATTGTTGCTGTTATAGTGGTTAAAACGGGCACGAGAATAGATGTTATAATGTGGCCATATTGGGAGTATTTAAAAGATTTTAACGCTCCTATTACGGTTATTTGGATAATAGGAGTTATAAACGCTGTCAATCTTATCGATGGTGTGGATGGTCTGGCTGCTGGCGTTACGTCAATTGCCGCTTTGTGTCTGACGGTTTTATGTATAATTTCTGGAACAACGACAGCGGTTGTTCTTACATCAACACTCGCTGGAGCGTGCCTTGGTTTTTTACCGAGAAATTTCAGTCCGGCGGAGGTATATATGGGAGACACAGGCTCTACTTTTCTTGGGTATGTTCTGGCTGTTTCATCATGTATAGGGGTTTATAAGAGTTATGCCATATTGTCGGTTTTTATATCTGTTCTCGCTATGGCGCTCCCTATATTCGATACGCTTTTCGCTATGACGAGGCGGGCTATTAACCATAAGCCTATTATGAGTCCTGACAGAGGGCATCTTCATCACAGACTTATTGACAGTGGGTACACTCATAGACAAGCTGTTGTTATTTTATATGGTTTGAGTGCTATAAGTGCCGTGATTGCTATTCTTATAGCTGTTCAAAATTTTCAGGCGACGGTTGTTGTGCTTGTGTTTTTTCTTGTTCTTTTACTTATGCTTTATGTTTACAGGTCAAGAATGAATAAAAGGTAACGTTATTTTTTGAAAGGTATGTGAGTTTATATGAAATTTTCAAGAGCTTTTGGCGAGATAAAAACTAATATTTTGACAGAGCTTGATAATATGAAGATAAGACTTGAGAAAGAGGGCAGGGATATTATTAATTTTTCGATAGGTACTCCCGATTTTAAGCCTGATAAACACGTTTTGTCGGTTTTAAAAGAGGCTTCAGAGTTTCCGGAACTGTTTAAGTATGGATTGTATGACACTGAAGAGCTTATTGACGCTGTTATTAATTGGTATAAAAGACGATATAACGTGAAAGTATTACCTGAAAACATAACTACTATAAATGGTTCTCAAGAGGGAATGGCTCATATATCTTTTCCTATTTGCGACAGAGGGGATATTGTTCTTACGCCAAATCCGGGGTATCAGATTTTTTCTTTCGGACCTCTCATGGCGGGAGCGGAGATTGTTACATATAATCTTATAAAAGAAAATAACTATTTAATTGATTTTAATTCTATACCTGAGGAAACCGCTAGAAAGGCAAAAATGATTGTTGTTTCATATCCTAACAACCCTGTTACAGCTACGGCGGATTATTTGTTTTATGAGAAGCTTGTGGCTTTCGCTAAAAAGTATGATATAGTTGTTGTTCATGATAACGCTTATTCAGAGCTTGTATATGACGCTGAGCCGGGAATATCTTTTTTAAGTGTGCCAGGGGCTTTTGACGTTGGGATAGAGTTTAACTCACTTTCAAAATCTTATAATCTCACAGGGCTTAGATTGTCTTTCGCTATTGGAAACAAGGAAATTATAAAAAGGTTTAAAGCTTTTCGTTCTCAAATAGATTACGGAATATGCGAAGCTATACAAAAATCGGCTGTTGCCGCTTTAAACGGGCCACAGGATATTTTGGAAAGAAATAGAATAGGGTATAAAAAACGGCGTGACGCTTTGTGTAATGGTCTTAATGAGATTGGATGGAAAGTACCTTTTTCTAAAGGAACTATGTTTACTTGGTTTCCTATTCCTGAAAATTTTAGTTCCTCGAGTGAGTTTGCTTTTAAGCTTCTTGAGGAGAGCGGTGTTTTATGCGTACCTGGGGATAGTTTTGGTTCTCTTGGAGAGGGATATGTCAGAATGGCTCTTGTGCAGCCGGTTGATGTTATTAGAAAAGCTGTTCAGAAAATAAAAGAATGTAAGTTATTTTGATATTATATATATGGTATATTATAAAATTAAAATAGACCATATATAAAAAATTTTTATAACAAGGTTGACAGTATAAATAAGTATATTAAAACAATTTATTATTTGATATAAAAGATTCTGTAGCTTGGCGGAATGGTAAATAGTGTTTTATGTTTAGGCTAATATTATAGTGTATATCAAACCAAACGATATAAAAAGGAATTTTTCTTTAATTTATAAAAATATCCAAAAAAATTATAAAATATAAAATCAAATTTTATTTTTATATATTTTATAATTTTTTTGGATATTTTTATATATAATAAAAAGGTTATCTAAGTTTAATATTCAGATAACCCCTCTCGGTAAATAAAAATTAAAAATCAAATGAACCTGTCATTTCACTATCGGAATCTTTATTCATAACATAATAACATTTATTTTCTTCCGGTTTATAGTATACATTAACAGATACTAAATCCTTAACTTTATTTCCGCAATCTTTCCATTCTTGTCTAGCTTTAGCGAAAATTTCTTTTTGACTGATTTGAACACCTTTAAATTCAACAAACATATTTTCTTTTATTAAAGCCATTTATCTTTACCTCCATAAAATAACAAATAGAAAATCTTAAAATATTTGCATGTATACTAATATAATACTATTTATTTACGATTTTGTCAACACCGATATAAAAAATTTATTTTTTATAATATTAAGTCGTTTGCAAAAGTTAAGGTACGAATAAGAAATTGGAAAAAATTAAGTAAACTTAAAGTATGTTACAGTAAATAAACTATTTGTTTTTGGAATGGGTAGTGAAATTTTCAATACAAAACAATAAAAAAATTTTCTTATATTTAATGAGAGTGCAAGCTCCCACTGAATATAAAAGCGAATGTTTTCACCGTTGGTTACAAGAATTTTCCTGTAACAAAAATTCGAGTAGTCTTGCCAGTATGAGTTTTTATTAGAACTTACTTTTTTATTATTTTACTGTAAAGTTAATTTACTGTAAGTAAAAAAAGTGGGTTTTATTTGTAAAAGATTATATGTTTAGTATTCCATTTTTTGAGGTGTTTATATATCATTATTTTTATGTGAGTATTTATAATCTCTTGGAGAACAACCATATAC
>CANOGI010000187.1 GCA_947565475.1 uncultured Eubacteriaceae bacterium | reverse complement strand
AATAAGAACCGAATTAGGAATCTCGTCTTTATTCTCATAAGACGCATCCCCTGAAATATCAGCAAAAAGCTTGAGGTCTTTGTTCTCAACCTGCCTAAACATAAAATCCCTTATAGGCTCCATTGATTTATCGACAAATTCTTCCTGACTTATTTGGTCTTGAGAATAAGGTACAAAAGCCTCTTCGCTTATTCTTGAAATAGCTGGACTCATAATAAAAATTGTTAAAAATAACGCTAATCCAACCAATACTTGATTAGGTGGCATTTGCTGCGTACCCAAAGCGGCTCTTAAAAAATGAAGAGTAATAATAATTCTTGTAAAAGAAGTAAGTAAAATAATAAGAGTAGGAGCTAAAGTTATAACCGCGATTAGCAAAAGAACCTGCAAAGTTGAGGAAGTCGCCTGCGTACCGCTTTCACCGCCTATATTAATATCAATATTAGGAAGCGTGCCCAACACCTCGTCGCTTGCGAAAACCACTGACTTAACGGCTAAAATAACACTAAAAATAATAACACTGCTAATAATAAATCTTAATAAACTTCTCTTGTGCATAAAATTTCTCGCTCCAATTTACTTTTTTTTACCGCAAAAAATTACTTTTTATCTTTTTTGCCGCTTTCTTTTTCATCATTTGTCCTGAATTTATTATAGCATTCCCGAAAATATTTTTCAAAAGAAAATTTAGGCTTTTCAATATCATCACTCGGAATATCAGCACTATCAATTTCTGTAATATAAGTAACATTTTCTTTAGAAACACCTATTAAAAAATATTTTTCACCAACCTTAATAAGCTGAATAGAATTTCCGCTTCCAACAGGCATACTTGAAATCAATTTTAATACGCTGTTATTTCTCGCCCCCATTCTTGCCGAAGCAATCCACTTAGTCGAAAAATAAGCGAGAAATAATATTACGCCAAAAACAACAATTAAAAGAAAAAACTGGCCTATCATCCCAAGTGTTGAAGACCAGTCTCTTTCACCGCTTTGAGATTGTAAGCAAATTATGTAATCCAAAGACATATCAATTATCCTATAACTTTTTTAACAGCCTCTAAAACTCTGTCAGGCTGAAAAGGTTTTACAATAAAGTCCCTAGCGCCGGCTTGAATTGACTCAATAACCATCGCCTGCTGTCCCATGGCTGAACACATGATAATAAGCGCGTTTCCATCCTCAGACTTAATAGCTTTAGCGGCCTGAATACCATCCATTTCCGGCATTGTTATATCCATAATAACAAGAGTTGGTTTAAGTTCCTTATATTTTTCAAGCGCTTTGGCGCCATTTTCGGCTTCTCCCACCACATTATACCCGTTTTTAACAAGTATGTCCTTAAGCATCATTCTCATAAACGCAGCGTCATCAACCAATAAAATATTTTTGTCTGCCATTTTTTATTCACTCCTTGTTTTTTATATCTTAGATTCTTTCTTCAACACTTACAATATCTGTCAAACGTACGCCAAAATTCTCATCAATAACAACTACTTCACCTTTAGCTATATGTTTGCCGTTTACTAATATATCTATAGGCTCACCGGCAAGTTTGTCAAGTTCAACAACCGTACCCGGCGAAAATTCAAGAATTTCTTTAATAAGTTTATGTGTCCTTCCGAGTTCCACTGTAATCTCAAGAGGAACGTCCATAATTATACCGATATTCTCTTTTTGTTGCATAACAGCAGACATATCAAAATTCTGGAACTGAGCCGGCTGAACATTAACGTTAGGCTGTTGATACATCGGCTGTTGCATTGGCTGCTGATATATCGGTTGTGGCATCGGCTGTTGATACATCGGTTGCTGGTACATCGGCTGTTGCATTGGCTGCTCATACATCGGCTGTTGCATTGGCTGAGGCGCCGCTTGCTGTGGAGTTGGCTGAGGCGCCGCCACAGGCTCAGGTTCTTTAGGTGTCTCTGGCGCGGGATCGGTACTTGTTCCGTTTCGTAATGAGTTAACCATATCCAAAGCGAAACTAATAGGAAGAATCTGCATTATTTCACTATCAATTAATGTTCCGACTTCCATTCTGAAACAAGTAGCGACAATAGGATCTTCCTCAAAGCCTAATTGCTCAAAAAATGAGTCGTCATTAAAATCAAGAATAAAAGCTCGGGGCGTATCTATATCAATCTTCATATTAAGCATAGCTGATAAAGATGTGGCGGAAGAACCAACCATTTGATTCATAGCTTCCGCGATAGCACTCAAATCAAGCTCAGAAAGTTCGCTGTCCGCGTCAACCTCTCCTGAGCCGCCCATCATAAGGTCAGCGATAATTTTAACGTCAACTTGTTTAAGAACAAGAACATTAGCTCCTACAAGACCTTCTTTATAACCAACTTTGATCCCGACACAAGGTCTGTCGTATCTGTCGGCTAACTCTTTCCAGCTAAAAACGGAAACTTTAGGAGTCGTAATATTAACTTTTTGATTAAGCAAAGCGAACAGAGTTGTCGCCGCCGTTCCCATACTTATGTTACCAATCTCCCCTAAAATATCTTTCTCTTCACTTGAAAGAATATCTAATTCTGCTGAAGCAGCTGCGGAATCTTCCCCATTATCATCGGAAGCGCCCAAAAGAGCGTTAATTTCTTCTTGAGAAAGCATATCTCCCATAAAGCTACTCCTCCTTTCCTACTAAAGATGTAATCTGCACAGCATTTTTCCCCCTGCTGATACCGGGTTTTGCGTAAAACTTCAATAAATTTCCTATCATAACGCTAAAGTCAGAATTAACAAAAGAGTCTAAAGTAATAACGTCGCCTACCTGCAAATCAATAAATTCATCAACGGTAATATTTGTTCTTCCAACCACTACTGAAACGGGAATCTTGGTCTCCTCAAGACCAACTTCCACTTTACTTCTGTATACACTTAAATCCTCGTCCTCTTGACTTGAGAACCAATGCTTAGTATTAAGTTTATCCATAATAGGCTCAATAACAAGATGCGGAATACAGAAGTTTATAAGTCCCTCAACCTCTCCCAGCTTAATACTTAAACTTACTAAAGCTATCATTTCATTAGGAGATATAATTTGAGCAAACTGAGAATTTGTCTCAAGCTTTTCAAGACTCGGGGAAATATGACAAACATTCTCCCATGGCTCAACAAGATATGAGACAATCTGAGATAAAATCCTGCTCAAAAGAATTTTCTCTATTTCCGTAAACTCTCTTGCCTTTTTAAGAGCGTCTCCCGAACCTCCGAGAATTCTGTCAATAATAGCGTAACCTATATTAGATGATACATCAAGTATGACCGAACCTTTTAAAATAGGACTTCCTAAATCTATTATACCAAGAACAACTGGATTAAGCAAAGAGTTACTAAACTCATTATATGTAACCTGCTCGGCGTTAGCGACCTCAATTTGTGTCGCCGTTCTCAAATATCCTGTTAAAAATGATGACGCCAATCTTGAAAAGCTCTCAAACATTACCTCAAGGGTTCTAAGTTGCTCTTTACCAAACTTTGACGGTCTCGCGAAGTTATATGTCCTAACTTTCTTCTCCTCAACATCGTTATTTAAAACAACATTATCGTCACCGCTTGACAAAGCGCTCAAAAGAGCGTCAATTTCGCTTTGAGATAAAATATCACTCATTTATTTTATCACCTGCCTTAAATTCTAAAAATTATTGTATAAAAAACTCTTCTACTAACACGTCTGAAATTAAATCTGTGTCAAACTCTTTTTTAAGTTTCTCTAAAATTCTATTTTCTAAGACGTTCTTCGCTATATCCCTTATAGCTTCAATTTTACCGTTAATAGCATTAATAATTTTTTCTCGTCTCTCACCATTTCCCACAAAAAGACTCAATTTAAAATTAGCGATATGTTCTTTTTTGTCTTCTCCAGACAAAATATTTGTGGAAATAGAGTCACCTACTGAAACAATAGTGTTATAATTCTCACTTTCCGCGGCAACATCACTGACACTTTCCTTTATATTATTAGCTAAATCACTGACTTTCCCACAGCCAGCAAAAACGATAATCATAAAATATGTAATAAGCAAAATAAAAGCATTTCTCATTTACCTTATCACCCGCCTTAGACTTTTAGAAAATTATTGTAATATTTTCTTCAAAAATAATTTCAGAAACGAATTTCATAGTATTATAATTATCAAAATAAATAGCTCAAAAAATAAATAAAATAAAACAATTTATTTATCACTTATCTAAGACTTTTATAAGATTACTGTAACAAAAACTCGTCTATCAATACTCTTGAAATCAGATTTGTATTAAACTCTTTTCTGAGTTTATCCAAAATCTCATCTTTAAGGCTTTCGAGTCCATCGTTTTTCTTCAATTCCTCAAAAGTTTTCTTTCTCAAAACATTGTTCATTATATCTCTCACAACAATAAGTCTGTTATTAATCGCCATAACGGTGGCTTCGCTTTCATCCTCACCGCCTTTTATGTCAAGACTTAAATTGATTTTAACAAGATGTTCTTTTTTGTCC
>CANOGI010000186.1 GCA_947565475.1 uncultured Eubacteriaceae bacterium | reverse complement strand
GACGTCAACGGCGAAAAGATAACCTTCCTCGACACGCCCGGACACGAGGCGTTTACCGAGATGCGTAGGCGCGGCGCCAACGTCACCGATATCGCCGTACTGATAGTCGCCGCCGACGACGGCGTGATGCCGCAGACCATAGAGGCTATCAACCATGCGAAAGCTGCTAATGTTGATATAATTGTCGCTATAAATAAAATTGATAAACCAAGCGCCAATCCTGACAGAGTTAAACAGGAACTTGTGGAATATGGTCTTGTTGCCGAGGATTGGGGCGGAGACACTATTTGTGTGCCTGTTTCGGCGATAAGCAAAACGGGGATTGATCAACTTCTTGAAATGATTATTCTTGTATCTGAAATGAAAGAGCTTAAGGCTAATTCAGGAAAAAAAGCGAGGGGCACCATTATTGAGGCTCAGCTTGATAAAGGAAGAGGGCCTGTCGCTACAGTGCTTGTTCAAAACGGTACTCTTAAAGTGGGCGATCCTGTTATCGCCGGTTCTTGCTACGGCAGAGTAAGAGCTATGATGAATGATAAGGGACAGAAGGTCAAAAAAGCGGGTCCTTCTGTTCCAGTAGAGATTTTGGGGCTTTCCGAGGTGCCTCAGGCTGGCGATATGTTTTATGTCGCTAAAAATGAGAAACAGGCGAGACAGGTCGCTGAATCAGTTATCGCTAAGGGCAGAGAAGAGATGCTTAAAAATACTCCTCAAAGAGTTTCTCTTGATGATTTATTCAGCCAGATTCAGGCAGGCAATGTTAAAGAGCTTAATATAGTGATAAAAGCTGATGTTCAGGGTTCTGTAGAGGCTGTTAAATTAAGCCTTGAGAAACTCTCAAACGATGAGGTGCGTATAAGAACAATTCACGGAGGCGTAGGCGCTATTACTGAGTCGGATGTTATGCTTGCCAGCGCGTCAAACGCTATTATTATTGGGTTTAATGTACGTCCGGAAGCTTCCGCTAAATCTTTCGCCGACGATCAGAAAGTTGATATAAGACTTTATCGTGTAATTTATAACGCTATTGAGGATATTACCGCCGCTATGAAAGGTATGCTTGACCCTGTGTTTGAAGAAAAGGTTATTGGTCATGCTGAGATAAGGCAACTTTTTAAAGCATCTGGTGTTGGAACTATTGGAGGCTCTTATGTACTTGATGGTAAAATTTTAAGAAATTGTCAGGTAAGAATAGTTAGGGACGGAAAAGTTGTTTACGAGGGTGAACTCGCTGCTTTGAGAAGATTTAAAGACGATGTTAAAGAAGTAAATGGGGGCTATGAATGCGGACTGTTATTTAACAAATTTAACGATATCAAAGAAGGCGATATTGTCGAGGCTTTTGTAATGGAGGAAATTCCGCAGTAGTATTATATAATTATGTGATTAATCTGTAAGCGTAAGAAAAAGTTATATGAAAAATTAAAAATATGTAAAATTTTATTATTAAAATTATAAAGCGATTTTTTGTTTTTTTAAGCGTTCTTATTATTAAAATTTCTACGTTTACGCACATATAAAATATTTTTTATATTATATTTTAAGGCGGTGAGGCAATGAAAAGCAATAACAGAATGATTCGTATTAACGATGAAATAAAAAAAGAAGTCTCAGAAATTATACGCTCAGAACTTAAAGACCCTAGAATAGGGCTTATTACAAGTGTTCTTAAAGTTGAAACGACAAATGACCTTAAATATTGCAAAATTTATGTTAGTATTTTAGGTGATGATGAGAAAAAAGGAGAAACAATTGAGGGATTGAAAAACGCTTCAGGGTTTATAAGAAAACAAATTGCCACGCGTATAAATTTGAGAAATACTCCCGAGCTTAAATTTATATTAGACAATTCTCTTGAGTATGGATTTAAAATCTCAAAGATTATTGATGATATAAACGGCAGTTCAGATAAAAATAATGTGGAATGATAATTTATACTAATCTCAAATTAAAATGTGAAATTAAAATAATAAAAAAATAAATCAAAGTTTGTTTAAACAAATCGTGATGACTGTTAATCTATATAACGAGGATAATTTTAATATATGCGCAAGCGTTTTTTATAGTGACTTATAAAGTTTTTATAGCAAAACAATAAAAAAATTTTTTAATATGCTATTTTTTGCTCAATAGTATTTGTTCACTTTTTTATTGTTTCTCTATGAAGTATGAAAATATCCTTAAAATTATAAGAAATAAATGAGTTTTGGTTTCTTTTATTTTTGTATTTTAGTTTTCTAGTGTAATGTGGGAAAAAATAAAAAGTTGTTTTTTGGTTATAATTTTATTTTTAAATTGAGATTAGTATTGATAAGCATTAAGATATATATCGTATTGTTCATCGAATTTTGTTATTTATGTTTAAAAGCTGTTTTGTATCTATAGTGAATTATAGATGATTTTGTTTTTTGATTTGTATCAGCATTGTATGATTAAGAAAGGAGAATGCTTTTATGGAAACCTCTTCAACCGATATTTACGAAATCTGGGCAATGAGTAAAAATATTGTCATTTCAACTCATTTAAGTCCTGATGGCGACGCTGTAGGGTCTGTTATGGCTTTAGCTATGGCTGTTTCCGAAATAGGAGCGAAACCAATTGTTCTTATTGAAAGTTACGCTGAAAAATTTGATTTTATTAAAGGTAAAGAATATATTTTTAACGGCGATTATGACACTATTGAGCCGGACGTGTTTATAGCGGTTGACTGCGGGGCTAAAAAAAGACTTGGAAAAGCTGAGAATGTTTTTGAAAGAGCGAGGACGACTTTTAATATTGATCACCATATAAGCAATAATAATTTCGCTGATAATAATATTGTTTTAGGTGGGGTTTCTTCCTCATGTGAGGTTGTTTTTGAGATAATTAAAAATTTTTGCACTTTGGACAAATATATTGCTGAGGCTTTGTATACAGGTATAATAACCGACACATTTGGTTTTAAGTATAATTCCACAAGTAAGAAAACAATGGAGATAGGTGGGAGACTTATTGATTTTGGGATTGACTATTCATTAATCCAGGATAAAGTGTTATATGAGCATACTAAGACGGAAGTTGATATATTTAAAAAGGCTCTTGATAATTTAAAATTTGACGGAAGAATATCGTATACTTATTTGACTTCGGAAAATTTGAGAGAATGCGGAGCGACAAGCAAAGATTTAGATGGAATAGTTGAGTATATATTAAATATAAAGGGTATAGAAGTTTCAGCTTTTATCTATGAAAAGGATGAGAAATTGTGTAAAATAAGTCTTCGCTCTAAAAAGGTGGACGTCAATAAAATTGCCTCAACTTTTGACGGCGGAGGGCATGCACTTGCCGCGGGGGCGTCGATTAAAGGAGATTTGAGTTCCGTGATTTCGGATGTTTTGGCGGAAATAAAAAAAGAGTTGAAAAGTGATGAATGACTTAATAGGTGTTATTAATATTTATAAAGAAAAAGGCTTTACATCTCATGATATTGTAAATATTGTTCGTAAAACTTTGGGAAAGGTTAAAACTGGACATACGGGAACGCTTGATCCTGACGCTTGTGGAGTGTTGCCGATATGTGTTGGAAAAGCGACAAAAATTTCTGATTATATCGCCTCGGATGTTAAGGAATATAGGGCTGAACTTCTTCTCGGAGTATCAACTGACACACAAGATGTTTCAGGCGAGGTTATTAAAAAGTTAGATGTGAATATAAATTCTGATATAATTAAAAATACAATTTTAGGCTTTGAGGGCGAATATTATCAGATTCCTCCCATGTATTCGGCTATTAAGATAAACGGCAAGAACTTGTATGAGCTCGCGAGGGAAGGGAAAGAAGTGGAACGAAAACAACGGCTTATTAAGATATTTAATATAAAAATAAATGAGATTATTTCAAAAGAAAGAGTTGTTTTTACCGCACTTTGCTCTAAGGGTACATATATTCGGACTTTATGCCATGATATTGGCGAGAAGCTTGGCTGCGGGGGCTGTATGGCGTCACTTTTAAGGACAAGGTCAGGTCAGTTTTATATAAAAGACAGTATTAAAATTGATGATTTTAAAAAAATTGTATATGATGGAAGAATTAATGAGATTTTAATACCGATTGACAATGTTTTGCCTGAATACTCAAAAGTTACTGTATCTGATTTAGGTAATAAATTTTTATATAACGGAAATAAGATTAATATTAATTTTACGGATAAGAAATATTTTACTGAAAACGAAAAGGCTTTAGTTTATGATTCCCATGGTAAACTTATTGGGATTTATCAATTTTCGGGGAATTTTATAAAACCTTTAACTATGTTAATTTAGGAGTATTGCTATGATAGTTTTGAATGATAAAAACATAGGAGAAGATAAATTTACTGCCATAACTTTAGGTAATTTCGATGGGATACATCTTGGTCATCAAAAATTAATTGCGGCTGTTAAAGATTATGCTGAAAGATATGCACTTAAATCGATTGTATTTTCTTTTTATCCTCATCCTAAATCATTTTTTAATT
>CANOGI010000185.1 GCA_947565475.1 uncultured Eubacteriaceae bacterium | reverse complement strand
AAAACTCAGAACTTGACCTTTTTGAGTCATTTAATAATCACAAGGGAGATTCACGTATTCCTGATGTTATTAAAGAAATGGAAGCTGAATTGGGAGAGGGAAATAAACATCCAGGCGTTCTTGAGAAACTTGCTCAGTATGAGATTACCTTACTTGATTGGGCTGAGGCGAATAAGGGAGATAGTAAATATTTTGCTTTCGCTAATAAATGCTGGCCAGCTTTTCAAACTCAATTTGGATTTGTTCCATGTTATGTAAATTCAAGGCTTACGGGAAGAGGTATTCCTGTATCTTGTGAAACTGATATTTATGGGGCTTTGAGCGAATATATCATTACTCTCGCTACTTTAATGCCTCCTACTTTGCTTGATATAAACAATTCTGTTCCAAAAGATTTATATGACGAGAATAAAGCCGCTTTTGGTGAATATACACTTACGGATACATTTATGGGCTTCCATTGCGGAAATACATCAAGCTGTTACATAAATAAGGGTGAAATGAAGCACCAGCTTATTATGAAACGTTCTCTTGAGCCAGATTCAGAGCCTAATATTACAAGAGGTACTTATGAGGGAAATATTAAAAGCGGAGAAGTTACTATTTTTAGACTTCAGTCTACGGCGGGCTGTGAACTTAGAAGTTATATAGCTCAAGGTAATGTTATCGACGCTAATCCTAATTCTTTTGGAGCTATTGGTATTTTTGGTATTAAAGAAATGGGACGATTCTATAGGCATGTTCTTATTGAAAAACAATATCCTCATCACGCGGGTATAGCGTTTAAACATTCGGGAAAAATCTTGTTTGAGGCTTTAAAGCTGATAGGAATTAAAGATATTGCCTATAACCAGCCTAAATCTTTGCCGTATCCAAAAGAAAATCCTTTTGAGATTTAATTTTATGCTGAAGTGTCTTTAAAAACTTGTAGTGTATATTAAAATAGTGGAATACTTGGAAACTAAAATAATAGATAAAAGAATTTATAATAATTAGTGGAATTTTTAGGGTAAAATAATTACTTGATATATTGTGGTGTTTTATTAAAGTTTATTTATTGTTTTGCTATAAGTAATTTTATTTTGCTCAACGTTTATATGGCGTTAAAATTTGGTTTTATAATCAAGTTTTAGCGCCTTTTTTTGCGTTCGGTTTTTTTTGTGAAATTTGATACAATTTGCGTTAATTAATATTTTAATTTTTTGTATATTAAAGCTGAAAGAGGAAATCCTTTAATATAAGAAATTAAGGAAGCGCCGCTTTTTAAGCTGTGTTTTTATAAGGGAGGTTTTATTTTTATGGCTATGACAAAAGTTGAGATATGCGGAGTTAACACAAGTAAACTTCCTCTTTTAAAAAATGATGAGAAAGAGGCTTTATTCGAGAGGATTCTTCAAGGCGATGAGGAAGCTAAAAAAGAATATATTTATGGGAATTTAAGACTTGTTTTAAGTGTTATGAAGAAATTTGGGAATAGAGGAGAAAATCCAGACGACCTTTTTCAGGTAGGTTGTATAGGACTTATAAAAGCTATTAATAATTTTGATGTATCCCACAATGTGAAATTTTCCACATATGCCGTCCCTATGATATTGGGTGAAATTAAAAGGTATCTTCGTGACGATAATCCTATAAGAGTGAGCCGTTCTTTAAGAGATATAGCTTATAAAGCTTTACAGGCTAAAGAAAAGCTTACCCATGTCAATTCAAAAGAACCTACGGTTGATGAGATAGCTAAAGAAATAGGTATGGATAAATCAGATGTTATATTCGCCCTTGACGCTATTCAAGATCCTATTTCTCTTTTTGAGCCTGTTTATCACGATGGAGCCGATGCTATTTTTGTTATGGACCAGGTAAGCGATGATAAAAACTCTGAAAATTTGTGGCTTGAGAATATTTCTTTAAATGAGGCCTTAAAACATCTCGCGGAAAGAGAAAAATATATTATTAATCTTCGATTTTTTAAGGGCAAAACTCAGATGGAGGTTGCCGAGGAAATTGGTATAAGTCAAGCGCAAGTAAGCAGACTTGAAAAAAGCGCTTTAAAACGCATGAGAAAATATATGTAGAGGTGTTTTTATGATAAGCTGTTATGAAAAAGGTATGATTAATAATGTAGAAGTTTCTAAATTTAAAACAGTATCGATAAGTGCTGTCATACGTATGCCTCTTGAAAGGGAATATGTTACTTTTAACGCGCTTTTGCCGTCTGTTTTGAAAAGAGGCTGTAAAAAATATAATACAATTAAAGATATAAATATAAAAACATATGAAATGTTTGGAGCTGTTTTTGACGCTAATGTTATAAAAAAGGGAGAAGAACAGATTTTACAATTTTTTATTGAGGTTGTTGATAAAAATGGACTTGTTGACAAAGCTATTGAGTTTTTAGCGGATATTATTTTAAATCCACTTACTGAAAATAATTCTTTTGTAAAAAGTTATGTTGATACTGAAAAAGAAAATTTAAGAAGTGATATTTTAGGAAGAAAAAATAATAAAAAAGAATACGCTAAATTAAGATGTATTGAACTTATGTGCGAAAATGAGCCTTTTGGAATATATGGAGATGGTTATGAAGAGGATATTGACAAAATAAATCCTAAAAATTTATATGAGCGTTATCGTTATATTATTGATAATTTTAATATTGAGTTTTACAGTGTAGGGAATTTATCGGATGAGAAATTAAAAGCGCTGGTTGATGAATATTTTAAATTATCACCAAGAAAATTTTTAGAGGCTAATCAAAATAAGAGATTTTTAAAAAATGATATTAAAGAGGTAAAAGAAAGCGAAGAACTTTCACAAGGGAAATTGTGTATTGGTATGAGGACGGATGTTAAACCTAATTCAGACGATTTTTATGCTTTATTGGTGGCTAATGAGATTTTTGGTGGAAGCGCTAACTCAAAATTATTTTTAAAATTAAGGGAAGAAAATGGACTTTGTTATTATATTAATTCTTTTGTATATAGATTTAAGTCAATTATATCTGTTCAGGCGGGAATAAAAGAAGAGGATTATGAAAAATCTATATCAATGATAAAAGAATGCGTTGATGATGTTCAAAAAGGACGTTTTGAGAAAGAAAACTTTGATAGCGCTATTCTGGGGCTTATCAAAAGTTATGAAAGTATTGTCGATTATCCTCAAGGAATTATGGATTTTAATCTTACTCAAAATATGCTTTGTGTTAGAGATGATTTGAAAACTGTTTCTAAAAAATTAAGGAATGTTTCTATGAAAGATATTTCTAATATTATGAAAATGGTTTATATTGATACAATCTATTTTTTATGTTGAGAAAATAATGATACTAAAATTCTATTTAAGTTGTTTGGTTTATAGATAAAAATTTAATAACATTCTGTTATGATAAAACTTTACTAATTAAAAGATTAAAACCGTTTGACGCTGCTCCACACCCGGAGGGCCTTTAAAAAGGCTTGACCTAAATTTTATAATGCAAAGCTTTCGTTTTGCCTAATCTAGAAAAACTTCGTTTTGCTGTTATTTTTCATGAACTCACGTTATTTTTAAATTATGCTGTGTTTCATAAAATAATTATTTTGCATATTGGGTTTTATTAAAGTTTGCATATTCATTCTTTTATGGTTTTACTACAGTTATATAAAAAATTTGATGAATAAATTTTTATTAATCTTTAATATAGTCAAACTCAAGCTGCTTGACTATAAAAATATAAAAGAACGATGCTTTCTTAAAAAAGGAGAATTTTTATGGAAAAAGAGTTTTATATTGACCTTGCCGACGAAAAATTTTATGAGAATACTTTTGAGAATGGATTGAGATGTTTTGTTTTTCCTAAAAAAAATTTTTTTGAAAAACAAGTTACTTTTGCGGTTAATTATGGTTCTGTGGATAATGTTTTTTACGAAAATAATAAAATTAAAGAGGAACCAAGAGGAGTCGCGCATTTTATTGAACATAAACTTTTTGAGCAGGAAAATTATAATGTTTTTGAGGAATTTTCTAAAAACGGGGCGAGTTCTAACGCATTCACTAATTTTAATACTACAGCGTATTATTTTAACTGTACGGAAAATTTTAAAAAGAATTGCGGGATACTATTTGATTTTGTTAGCAAACCCTTATTTACAAAAGAAAATGTAAGAAAAGAAAAAGATATTATTTCTCAAGAGATAAAAATGTATGATGATGACCCTGATTGGAAAATTTATTTTAATACGCTTAAAAATATGTATTTTGAGCATAATGTTAAAAATGATATTGCGGGTACGGTAGATTCAATAAAAAAGATAACTCATGAAACGCTTTATGAGAATTATAAAAATTTTTATAATTATGAGAATTCGGTTGTTGTTTGCGCGGGGGATTTTGACAGAAAAGAGCTTTATAACTCTATTCTTGAAAATTTAAAACTTAATGAAAAAAATAACAATGTTAAAAAAATATTATTTAATGAAAAAAATGAGATAGCCAGTGGATTTATAACGGAAAAAATGAATGTTGAGCGGACTATGTTTAATTTTGGAATAAAAGATATATC
>CANOGI010000184.1 GCA_947565475.1 uncultured Eubacteriaceae bacterium | reverse complement strand
CGTGACAATTCAAGCGTCAGTTTTATTAAGCGCTGAGGTTGACAATTATACTACTATAGGCCCATTCGCTTATTTAAGGCCAAACTCAAAAATCGGCGAGCATGTTAAAATCGGTGATTTTGTTGAGATTAAAAATTCCACAATCGACGACGGCACAAAAGTATCTCATCTTACTTATGTCGGGGACTCTGACGTAGGCAAAAACGTAAACTTTGGCTGTGGAACGGTCACCGTAAATTACGACGGAAAAAATAAATTTAGAACCACTATAGGAGACAACGCCTTTATCGGCTGCAACACAAATCTTATAGCCCCTGTTACGATAAAGGACAACGCTTTTACGGCTGCCGGTTCAACTATTACTTTTGATGTGCCGGAGGGCTCTTTGTCTATCGCCAGGGCGAAGCAGGTTAATAAACCGGGGTGGAGAGAGAAAAAAGAAGAGTAAAAAAAAGATTATAGTCAACAAATTTTAAAAGCGACAAAAGGAGGAAAGGCAAAAATTATTTTCACAAGGCGTCAGAAAGTGGGAGGAGGTTTTTGCCTCTCTGTATAGACGGCAACGCTGTTTGTATATCATATTTGTTTTTAAGTTTGTTGGCTATAATATATAAAATTGTGATGATTATATTTAATCAACTTAAAGGCGGGCAAATTTGGCGGATAAAAGTTATTTTTAATGTGTCTGATTAGTCACAAAGCTCTGTTATACCATTCGTTTACAAGCCTAAGTCGGTTGGCGCGGGTCAGGTGGTGTTTTTTTCTAAGCCTTATTAAAATAATTTTTATTTTATCTCATTTTGTTTGCTTTAAAGTTGATTGACTATAGTTTTTAGATACGTTTTGACAAAGGAAAAAGTCAATCAATAATTTGGAGGTTCTTATGGGTTATTTATATAACGGAGATATAAAAATTTTAAGCTGCAACGGAAACAGGAAGCTTTCCGAGGAAATAGCGAAAGACCTTAATTTAAGCGTATGCGAGGCGGAGGTCTCAAAATTCAGCGACGGGGAAATAAGTATAAAAATCAATGAGCCAGTAAGAGAGTCGGACGTATACATAATACAGCCTACGTCGTCGCCTGTAAATGATAACCTTATGGAGCTTCTTATAATGATAGACGCTGTGAAGAGAGCGTCGGCGGGAAGAATAAACGCCGTTATACCTTATTATGGATATGCCAGACAAGACAGGAAAACCAGAGCGAGAGACCCGATAAGCGCCAAACTCGTGGCGGATATAATAACGTCGGCAGGAGCGGACAGAATTTTGACGATGGATTTGCATTGCGCTCAAATACAGGGATTTTTTAATATTCCTGTTGACCATCTTTATGGAATGAATCTTTTAGCGGAGTATTATCAAAGTAAATTTGACAATTTTGATAATGTTGTAACTGTCTCACCTGATTTAGGAAGCGTTACAAGGGCAAGAAGTTTCGCCGGACAGCTTGATATACCTCTCGCTATTATTGACAAGAGAAGACCCAAAGAAAATGTCTCGGAGGTTATGAATGTAATTGGGGAAATCAGCGGAAAAAGCGCTATACTTGTGGATGATATGATTGATACGGCGGGTACTATCGTAAATGCCGCCAAAGCTCTTAAAGAAAGAGGAGCCATTGAGGTATACGCCTGCTGTACCCACCCTGTTTTGTCGGGAAAGGCGATAGAAAGGATAGAAAGCTCGGAAATATCAGAACTTCTCGTACTTGACACGGTTGAGCTTCCTGAGTATAAAAGAATCTCAAAAATTAAACAAATAAGCGTTTCAAGGCTTTTCGCTAAAGCTATTTACAGAATTCATAACGGTATGCCTGTCTCGACAATATTCGAGTAAAAACTATTAAAAGTCTTAGAAGCCGTTTTCTAATTGTGGACTTCTTTAGTCTATTCTGATTAAGTAAATAAAAGGGGGGGTGTGAAAAATTCATTTTTTCACACCCCCTTTTTATTTAAGAAAGCAAAGCCCGATGTGTTTTTGATGTTTTTAGGAAACACCGACAAATTAAAAATAAAAATAATTTTAGCGGAAGTGTGGGATTTTTTATCCCGCTTAGACGAAAACGCTTTTTCGTTAGGAGCGTATTTTTTCGTAAAATTATTTTTATTTCCTCTTTGTGAGGTGCTTCCTTTATTACTCAGGTTTATTGTCGTCGGTATTGAAACCATATTTTTCATTATCATTGTCATGTCCGAAAATAAAATCGTTTTCGTTTATTGAGCTGTCTTCTGAAAAATTGTTATTGTCAGGATTTATTAGGGAATCCTCGGCAAAATCATTTTCGAAAAGAGGAATATTCTCATTCTCAGCGAAAGATTTTATATCGTTTAACATATCGTCAAAACTTAATCCCGGTTCAAGTGACTCAAATTCTTTATATATGGCGTAAAGTTTAGGAGCGTTATTTGTAGTTACATAAATAGAGGCAAGGTCTAAAAGTAAAGAGACATAAAATTCTTTGTCCAGATCGCTGTCTTTATTGTTTATATCCAAAAAACCACAGGGGCTTTTAAAATAATATGTAAGATTTTCTAAAATCTTCTCGGCGGCGGAAAAGTTATTTTCTTTTATATATGTTTTGGCGAGCATAGATGAATCCCTTACATATTCGTCATTGTTCTCACCTAAAATACTTCTCTTAATTTCTATGCTCTCCTCGTACATTTTTTTAGCCCGTTTAAAATCGTTTTTTTTGAAATATATGTCTCCTATATTTTTTAAATTTGACGCATAGTAAAGATGATTTTTGCCGACAATATTTTTGATGATGTTTAAGGATTTTATACGTAAGGTGAGAGCTTTGTTCTCATTTCCGAGACGCATATAAGAGTTAGCGAGTTTATTTAAAGCCTCGGCGTAATAAGGATGTTCCTCGTCTATATAAATTTTTATAAGCTCAACAGATTTTTCATAGCAGTTTTTTGATTCGGCGAAATTTTTATTTTTATCGTATACAGAGCCTAAATAATAGATATTTTTTAGATATTCCTCAGAACGTCCGCCTTTAATTTTCTTTATTATGTCCAGGGCCGCGAGAAAATAATCCGTCGCTTTCTCATAATCCTCGGTTTCCTCAAGGTCATAGCCTATCAGATTAAGGTTATCGGCGTAGTCGAGGTCTTTTTTGTCTCTCAATGAGAGTGATTTTTTATGATATATAACAGCATTCTCAATATCGTTTGTGTCAAAATAAGAGTTTCCTAAATTTAAAAGGCAATTTATATAATCAGGATGATTTTCCTCAAGAATACTTCGGCGGATTGAGTAAATCTCTTTGAAAATTTTTAAAGACGCGCTGTATTGTCCAGAATTGCTTAAATCTATCGCCATATTATTTAATATATTAGTGTAATGAAGATTTTTTCCCTGTAATTTTTCAAAGATTTCGGCGGATTTTTTTAACAAGGAGACAGAGTTTGAGAATTTGCCGTCCTTAGAATAAACGCAGGCGAGATTATACGCGTCATCGCAGAAATATAAAGAGTTTGTGCAGTTATTGTATTCATACATCTTTAAAATTCTCTCACCGGTTAAAATGGCTTTTAAAATATCATCGTCATCGTATGCCTCAAAAAAGCTTTTTCTTAATCTATTTATTTGATTTTTATGCAATTTTAGTCACCTTTACCTTTCTTTGTAAAGCCGTCGTAATCATCTATAGCGAAACAATAAAAGATTGAACAAGCCAAACTTTAATTTTTCGGGAATTGACGTTTTATGTTTAAACAACTTAGGAAGTCTTTTGTTTATTAAACGGGCAGGTCTACTTTGATATAAAGAGGAAGTTAAGTTCTGGCTGAATTTAAGGGTGAAAGTGGTCTACTTTGATTATGAATATTTTTATTTAATAAAAATATGAGTAGTCTTTGACTGATAGATATATGATTTTTTAGACGTCCTCTAATAAATCAAATGTTTCTTTTATTACGTCATAGGAATATCCTTTTCTTAAAAGAAAACCCTCTATACGCCGTTTTTCTTTTATGTCATAGTCCCATACGCCGTATTTTCTCTCAACAAGCTCGACGGCTTTTTTAGTTTCGTTTAAATCGTTCTCATTTATGACGTTCTCGATTATATCATCGCTTATTCCTCTTTGTTTTAATTCATATTTAATTCTCTCTTTCCCAAAACCTTTTAAATTAAATTTATCCCTTAAATATCCTCCCGCGTAAGCGTAATCGTCTATATATCCGTATTTCTCAAAAAGTTTTATTACTCTCTCGATAATATCCTCCGTAAACTCTTTTTCTCTCAGTTTATTTACAATTTCCTTTTTTGTGCGCTGTTTGAAATTTATATATTTTAAAGCCGTGTCTCTCGCTTTTGAGAAAACGACATTTTCTTTTATGTAATTAAACTTCTCACGGGAAATCTCCTCGGCGTCTAAAAGCTTATAATACAGAATATCCACCTCGTCAAGACCAAAAGCGAAATTTCCGTCAATAAAAACGGAGTATCTTTTTTTATTATGTTTTTGCCGTTTAATATCGGTTATTTTCAAGTTATCACCTTAATTTATTTAATATTGTCCTATATAG
>CANOGI010000183.1 GCA_947565475.1 uncultured Eubacteriaceae bacterium | reverse complement strand
AATAAAAACTGTTACTTGACTTTTTTGTATAAAAGTGTTATTATAATGGCACAAAAGGCAGTCGGCTCCACGAGAGTGGCTTCCAACTTCAGATAGTTATATGAAAAATAACCACCATCAAGCTTGGTCGGCGAGGGTGGTTATTTTTTTGTGCCTATGTAGATTGTCACTACAAGTGAAGCGAAAGCTATCAGAAGTGATAATATTTCGTATGTACTCATAGCGCCACCTCCTTTAGGAAGTGGAAACCTTTCCCCCGCAGACCGACTGCCCTATTAAATTATAACAGTTTTTATTAAGTTGTCAATTAATTTTAAATCTTTGGCTTATTTATTCCAACAATGACATTTCACTATTTTTAAATATGATATATTGACCTTCTTTTAATGTTACAAATTGATTTGTTTCAAAATAGTCAGAGTTATAAAAAATGTTCTCTTTAGAACTTGGAATTTCATTGTATATAACATAATATGGATTTTTATTATTAATATTAGTCAATTCATATTCGCCAGCAGGAATGTCGGTGCCAACTTTGTACATACCACTTGGAATTGACTGATAAGATGAAAGAACAGGTTTTTTATAGTTATTTAACGGTATAACATAACCTTTTTTAATGTTAAGATATTCGCCATCTTGCAGTACAAAATAAGCAAATGTATTAGTGTCCATCATAAGACCGATACTTGAAAATTGTCCGGAACTGTCTGTATCTATTTCAATTTCAGCAATGCTACCATCTGAGTTATTTCTATTTAGTAAGCAATATTCTCCAGGTTTTATATTATTTCCAACTTTATAAACACCAACAGTATATTCAGATATGTTATTTTCTGAATTACTTTTATTTTTTATTGAATCCATATTATTGAATTCATTTTCAGTTTTTATTGATTCAGTGGCAATTCTCTGCTGTTCAGTTTTTCTCTCATCTTCTGTCATTTTAAACCATGGAGCCGCCTCATCAACTTTCGCTTGCAGTTCAGCTTTTTCTTTGTTTAACTGTTCAATATTAGTTCTTAAACTTAAAATTTCGTTAGTCAATGAGTTTATTTCATCTTCATTACAGCCAGCTAATAATAGAGTAATTAAACTTAAACTTATAGCAATTTTTCTTTTCATGGCAACTTCTCCTTTTTCTTTTTAATATAGTTTATATAGTGAAATTATACAAGAAATGCCAAAAAGATACAATATATATTTTTTATTTTTTTTACTTTCGCGAGTTCAGCAGCTTGTTCTGTTATTTCTTTTTTGATTTTACGCGTTTTTTGTATTCCGCAAAGCTAATAATTCTTCCTTTTGTTTCTTTTCTAAAAGATTTTCTATTATATTTGATTGATTTAGCAATTCCTCTACAGACATATTTTCATATTCCGGCGGGACAGTTTCCGGTTCCTCCGCGGCTGAAAGTTCCTCATCCGTGTTTTCTGTAGATTGATGACTCGAAAATTCATTAGAAATATTTTCAGATTGGAAAATCTTTTTTAATTTAGAAATTAATTCTCCTCTTGTGTTTTTGTCAAAACTAAAAATCATTTTCACAATTTCAATTTCCAATTTTGTTGCTTCTTGTTTCTTTAAAAATTCATCAAGTGAATAATTTTTTTCTTGTTTAAACATTTCCCCGTTACCGGTGCGCAGCCATTCCTCATTGACATTAAATTCACGGCAAATAGCTTTAATATTTTGCTCTGTCAAATTATTTGTCTTTTTTTCGATTTTACTAACAGCTGTAGTAGTTATACCCAATTTTTCACCAAACTCGGTTTGATTTAAATTTAAAGACTTTCTTAATTTTTTAAATCTTAAATTCATTTTATTGTCACCTCCTAAAATAATATTATCAAAAAAATTAGCTTAAGTCAAATTATTTTTAAAAAAACTATTGACAAATTAGCTTAAAGGGAATATAATATAGCTATAGTCAAGAAAGAAAGGAGATGAACAAATGGAAGAAAAAATAAAAAAGCTTGTCAAGTTGGTAGCACAACTCAACAAGCTGGGGCTAAAAGTTCTTGAATTACTCGGAACAATAACATTAATAGCCCTTTCGATTAAATCATTGATTGAAATGTTTTAATCGGCGGTGACCAAACCGAGGGGAAACCCTCGGAGAGGTTTAACCGCTTAATATAGATATATCATAATGAATGGGGGTTGTCAAGTGTTTAAAACAATTTTAAGGTTTTCGATTGAGTTTATTAAATTGTTGTTTATTTTAGCGGTTATTATCTTTGGGCTAATAGGGCTTACTAACTATTTAGGATTTTAAAAAATAGGTAATGAGCAGGAAAAAGCGAAAGCACAAAAAAAGAGCTTGTAAAGACATAGTAAATAACTACTACATAATTACAAACTCTAAGGCTGATGATAAGGTAACGATTTCCCAAAAGATAACCCTTATATCAGCAACAATAACCCTAATCATTGCTATAATAAATTTTATCACAAAGATAATAGGGTAAAGGCGAGGGGCTTTAAGCCCCAAACCCTATAAAAAGTATATCGTTTTTCCTGCTCATTGTCAAGGGCGTATGAGTTTTAGAGATATTATTGATATTATCGGAGATGTGGCTCTTATAGTGTTGTGTATATCAATACTTTGGGATTTAAAAAACAGGAGGTGATTTTTATGAGTACTATATTGATTAACCGTGAGGAAATGGAACAGGGACAAGACATAACGGAGTTTTTGAAAACGCTTTCGCCGCAAATGCAGGAAAGAATTAAAACTATTGTATGGTGGGAAAGTATGAAGCCGAAAGAACAGGGCGAAGCAAAAACGGCGGTGTAAAAATATTATATTGTTATGAATTATGTATAAAAAATAACTTTTTATTTATACAATTCGACAAAATACATCATAAAACGCAAATTATACTTGCAATATATCGAAAGATGTATCGCTAAAGCGATACATCTGAAAGATGTAGTATATTGTAACTGTGGTTAGAGAATAATTTGACTGGATAAAAAAGAGGATTATAGAAGAAAGAAGAAAATAAAAAGTGATTTATGTTATTGCTTATGTGAATTAGGGTTGTCGGTTCTGCCAAGGAGGTAGTCTACGGAGCAGTCGAGATAGTCGGCGATTTTAGTGAGAGTTTCTCCATTAGGAACTCCTCCATTTTTCCATTTTGTGATGACACCAGATGAGATTCCTAAGTTTTTCCCTAAAGGATTTGGTTTTATACCAGATTTTTCACATAATTTGTAAAAGCGTTCCCAAAACATATTATACACCTCCAGAGTATACAAATATCACAATAAAGAAATAAAAATTTGTGCACATTGCCAAATCTCATTAAAATGAGAAAAAGGTATTTACAATCTCACTAAAATGAGATACAATATAACTATAGTTAAGGTTACACCTTGATTATACACTAAAAACAAGGAGGTCACAACAATGAAAAGAAAAAGGCGCAATAAAAAAAATGAGAGTAAGAACGCAACTCTTACCCTCATCACCACAATAATTAACCTTATCATTGCTATAGTAATTCTGATAAAAGAATTACTAAACTGATAAGAAAGGGGAGGGAAACCTCCCCGCACTCTAAATTTTAAAACTTATTCTTTTCATTGTCAATATATAAATAAAGTAAAATTTAAAGGAGGGCGTAAAAATGCTTACAATTATTTTAGCTTCAATACAAATTATTCTTAATCTTTTGATAATAATTTTAATATTAAAGGGGTGGAGAAAATGAGTATAGGGGAAAACATTAAACGTTTGAGAAAAGAGAAGAATATTTCTCAAATTGTTTTAGCGGAAAAGGTCGGGATAAGTCAGCCGATGCTTGCCCAGATTGAAAGAGGAACGAAAACGGTTACTTTACCTATTGGAAAACTAATAGCGGAGGTTTTCGGGTGCAGTGTTGACGATTTAGTTAATGACGATAAAAGAGTTTTAAACGATGGGAAAGCTTAAAGACGAAAGAGGTAAAAACGGCGGTGCAAAGTGGTAAGGGAATGGAAAGAGTGAAAACAAGTTCCGATGAGAGAAAAGAATTTATAAAGCTTCTGAAAAGCCTAAATGAGAAAGAACAAATAGGGCTGAATTTAATGATAGAAGGATTGATGTTATTAGCGAAAAACAAAAAAAGCGGTGTTAAAACCACTGAATAATTGATGATATTAGCGGAAAAACAAAAAAAGCGGTATTAAAACCGCTAATCATTGTTTGACTCTTCCATTACCTCTTTGACGGACTTATGAAGAAATTCCATCATATCAGTTCGCATATGCTTTGGCAAAGCAAGATAATTGTCAAGTATCTTCTTTTCAAGAGCCGACATATTGAATTGAACTGATAAGTCGTCAAGAGGTTCTGGTTCTCCGGTTTCACGTCCAAGTAGGTAGTCGGTGGTGACGTGGTAGAAGTCGGCGAGTTTAAACAAAGCTTCGCTACTGATTTCTCTTTGTCCATATTCATAGTTTTGGTAAGTGCGTACAGCAATACCGATGCCGTCAGCAACTGCTTGTATTGTATAATTATGGTTTTTTCTAAGTGTTTTAAGTTTTTCTGATATATCAAGCATTATATATC
>CANOGI010000182.1 GCA_947565475.1 uncultured Eubacteriaceae bacterium | reverse complement strand
CTTGGACACTGTTCAGAAGATGTTTCCGTTAAAGTTGACGAGGAGTATTTTGCTGTTAAGCCTGAAATGGCTAGAGAGTTTTTTGAGAAAAATGTTATGTCTAAAATTTGATTAAGGGTGAATGACATTTATATATTTTGCCTGATAAGGGTATAGAAAAATCATCTCAAAATTAGCTTTTTAAAAGTTATTTGAGATGATTTTTTTATTTACAATTTGGAAACTTCTAATACAATTAAATAAATGTGAGTTCGATGAAAAATAACGGCAAAACGTAGTTTTGCTCAGAAGTTTTTGTCAAACTTTTTTCAATATGTGCCGCCCGCACTTCTTTGTAGCCCTATTGAAAAAAAAGTAAAAAATTTCATTTTTCGAGATTCGGCAAAGCGAAAACTTTGCATTATAGAGTTTATGTCAAGCCTTTAAAAAGGCCCTCCGAGTGTGGGACAGCGTACTACAGTCTTTAAGTTATTACATATAAGGTTCTGTCTCAAACTCAGCAAACTTCTGTGAAAAACTACGTTTTGTTGTCATTTCTTCTCCAACTTACGTTATTATATTGAGTCTTTTATAGCTGTATATATATCAGGAAAGTTTTTTCTAAAATTTATTAATTTCATATCTTTGCCAACAAAAGCGTGGATAGAAGAACCTGTGTTTATAGCTTTTTCATCTCCGTCTATGTATGTTGAATACAAAAACTCTATTTTTGCGGAAGAAATTTTAGATACAGTTGTTTTAATTATTATATTGTCGTCATAACGCGCTGGAGATATATAGTTAATATTCAAATTTATAACGGGAAGAAGTATTCCAATTTTTTCCATATCTGAATAAGAGTAGCCTATATCTTTTATATAGTTTGTTCTGGCGATTTCATACCATATCCCGTAATTGGTATGATAAACTACTCCCATTTGGTCTGTTTCGGCATAACGAACTGTTAATTTTGTAACAGAAGTCATTTTTTATACCCCTTACTATATAAATTTATTTATTTTTTTGTCATAAAAATAGTTTATTGAGTTTAATTTCTTTGTTAAATCCTTTATATCTATATTCTGAGAGTTTACAAAGTCAGAAAGAGTGGAATAGTTATCTCTTAGCTGTGTGTTTACATAGCTTAACAGTATTATAGGGTCTTTTGGCAAGTTCATAAAAACATCCTTTCTTTTATATAATTTGTTACTTATTTATAATAAATCTTTTTTTATTTTTGTCAATATATTTATTAAAAATTTATTTTAAACAATGATATTTGGCAAAAAAATGACTATAAATTTTATCTTGTGTTTGACTTTTTTGTATGAAAGTTTTTCTTTTATTTTATCAAAAAATGTGTTATTATTAAATAAGCCTTAATTAAGGAAGTACTTATTAATCAATCTATGTAATTTTGACTGAAATTTTATTTTTTATTTACAAGTAAGCCCAATTTAAATTGACAAAAATATTTTGTACGGTCGAGATGTTTTATATTCAAATACTGGGAATATAAGTAAGGTCGAGTGATAATTTAAAAAATTATAAGTAAAATAATTTTTTGTCTTTATATATGGAATTGTTGTAAGAAGATTGATAGTATAGGTTTTTACTATGATTTTGTTTAAAAAAGAATTTTTGTTTCAAAATAGTTTTGATTAATATACTTTTTTAATTGAAAATTAAGGAATCACTGACTTTAATAATATTATTTTTATAGAGAATAATATTTAAGTTTTTTCTTTGAATAATGATTTTAGAACGTATCCGAAAACTAATATGTGTATAAAAAAATTATAAAAAGTAAAATTGGAGTATGTTTATTTTTCATAATTTTTTGGATGTTTTAGCTTTATAAAAAGTGAAATATTTTTTAACTGTTAAAATCCTGTTAAATTTTAATGATAGACATACAGTTTTGGGACAGCCTATAATCAATCAGTGTTTCCTAAAAATAATTTTGGAGATTGCTAAAATATTTTTAAGGAGGTTTTTTTGTTTTGAGTATTATATAATCGGATAAAATCTTTAAGGAGAATATATAATTGGATTTTTTTAAGGATATTTTTCTATGTGTTAAAAAATGCATTTTTATTCTTTTTAAATGGGTTTTGTTCGTTATAGTCGCCTTAGTTGCCGTTAGTTTTATAGTCAGTGTTTTTTTATATTCTTATCGATAAGTCCACAATGATAAGACGAGAAAATGATTTTATAATCCTTTTTTTGCCTTTGTCGGGCTTTTTTATTGCATTTATTTATCGAAAACACGATTTGCGGGCGGTTTAATTATCACAATTTTTACATTTGTTTTGTGAACCCCCAATTATAATGGAGCGGGTTCTCGGGCGGTGAGATTTTTCCAGCTTTTTTTGTGGGGCGGCTTTTGGTTATTTATTTGGGCGAATTATTGGACTTGCTCCCAGTTTTTGCGCCGCTATAGGTTTAATTTCTATTTTCTGTGGGGTTACAAATTATCTCATAGCTTCTTTACTCATAGGAATTGAATTTTTCGGCGACGGTGGTCTTTTGTATTATTTACTGGCTGTTTTGGCTACGTATACGTTTTCAGGGCGTTATGGACTATATCAAACACGGAAAAGAAATAATATATTTATAATATAAGTTATAGTCAATAGATTTGAAAGTGAGCGGAAAGAAATAAGCTAAGAATTATTTTTCTAATGTTTGGAAAAGCATAATTTTTGCCTATTACGATTGACGATAACAACATGAAAAGGATTCTTAATCGTCTAATTTGTTGATTTTCAAACTTATTGTCTATAAACACGCGAACGCTGACATTTGTAAAAAACTTATTTGAGTTTATAAAAAAATTAAATAATCGGCGTTTCCTATAATAATTTTATGGAGGTTAAATAATTATGGAGTCATCATATGATTTTTTATGGATAATCGCAACTATTTTAATTTCTACAAAGGTGCTTGGACTTTTCTCAGGTAAAATACATATGCCGCAAGTAGTAGGCGCTCTTGTCGCCGGAATTATTTTAGGTCCGTCTGTCTTAGGTGTCATTACTGAAACGGGAACACCTCCGAATTTTTTAGCTGTTATGTCTAAAATAGGCGTTATTCTCCTTATGTTTATGGCGGGGGTTGAAACGGATTTAACTGAGCTGAAAAAGACAGGAGTAGCTTCTTTTATAATCGCCTTGGTTGGGGTCATCGCTCCTCTTATAGGAGGATACCTTACTTATGTAGGTTTTTTTGGCACGGGGGGCGGAGATTTTAATGAGATATTAAAGGCTATTTTTGTTGGGGTTATTTTAACCGCTACATCTGTTAGCATTACTGTTGAGACTCTCAGAGAAATGGGAAAACTTAAAGGAAAGATGGGTACCGCGGTTTTAGGGGCGGCGATAATTGACGATATTATCGGAATTATTATTCTTACTATTATTACAAGTTTTAAAGACAGTAATGTTCAAATTGGAGATATAATATTAAAAATTGTTCTTTATTTCGTGTTGATTGTTGTTATAGCTTTTATAGTAAATATTTTTGCTAGTATTATAAATAAAAATGACCACCACAGAAGAACTTCAATAGGAAGTTTGGCTTTTTGTCTTATCCTCGCTTATATTTCAGAGGAGTACTTCGGAATAGCTGATATTACGGGGGCTTATTTCGCGGGACTTATTATTTGCAATCTTAAAATTAAAGAATATGTGGCGAACAGAATGGCCATAGCCTCATATATGTTTTTTTCGCCTATATTCTTCGCCAGTATAGGATTTGACACGAATCTTAATAAATTGTCTTCAGGTATAATTTTGTTCGCTATTATTTTAATGCTTGTGGCTATTATAACTAAAATTATAGGCTGCGGTTTGGGAGCTAAGTTATGCGGATTTTCGAATAAGGACTCTTTAAGCATAGGTATAGGCATGGTATCAAGAGGTGAAGTCGCTCTTATTGTCGCCCAAAAGGGAGTTGAGATAGGGCTTTTGACCAGTAGTCTTTTTCCGGCGGTTATTCTTGTTGTTATTGTTACTACTCTTTTAACGCCTATTCTTCTTAAATTTATATTACGGTGAGTTTATTTGCGACAATTGTAAAAATTTAAGGTGTAGGGCTTTTTATGACTGAGGGTATAAAGAACAATAATAAACAGTAGAGATAGTCAGGCACTTTAAAAAATTTTGAATTTAGGAAGCATTTGAGCTTATTATTTATATCTTAGTGACGATGTTGAGAAATTTTGTTTTGAAAAATATTATAAATAAATCTGAATGATTTATTTATAAAAAGAGGTTTATACTGTATTAGACTTCTTTCGAAACTTTACGGCAATTTCATAGTTTTAAAAGAAGTCTAATATATGCTCAATGTAGAGCGGTGTCAAAATACATTCTCTATTATTGTAAAAAAATTAGTGGCGTAAAAAAATCGTGAAAATATATTGACAAAAGGGTAATTTTGGTATAAAATAACTTTTGTTGTTGTATAACGTTATAAAAATTATTTTAAAGTAAAAAAATAAAAAAAGTCTTGACAGTTGAATTTCATTATGGTAAACTAAACAAGTCGCTGTTAAGGCAGACAGATGGAGAAATTTTCATAAGA
>CANOGI010000181.1 GCA_947565475.1 uncultured Eubacteriaceae bacterium | reverse complement strand
AATGTTAGGCAGAATGAAAGTTCTTGATGATTCAAGGCAGGAATTTGTATCAAACGTTTCTCATGAGCTTAAAACTCCTTTAAGCTCTATTAAGGTGTTAAGCGAGTCTATTTTACTTCAGGAGGAAATGCCTACGGAAATGTATCGTGAGTTTCTTCAGGATATAAATTCAGAGGTAGACAGGATGGCTAATATAATAAATGATTTGCTTGAGCTTGTTAAACTTGACCATAAAGAAGCGGGGCTTAATATTAAGGAGACCGATATTAATAAAATGATTGAGGATATTTTAAAAAGGCTGTATCCTCTCGCTGAAAAAAAAGATATTGAGCTTTTGTATGAAAGCAATAAAAATATGATTATCGAGGGCGACGAGGTTAAACTTACTCTCGCTTTGTCAAATCTTATCGAGAACGGGATTAAATATACCCCTGACGGAGGCAGTGTTAAAGTCGTTATTGACGGTGATCATCAGAATTGTTTTATAAGCGTTCAGGATACAGGAATAGGTATAAGTGAGGAAGAACAGGGAAAAGTCTTTAAAAGATTTTACAGAGTGGATAAAACAAGAGACAGGGAAACAGGAGGAACCGGCCTTGGTTTAGCTATTACCCACTCATCTATTATGTTACATAATGGAAGTATAAAAATTAACAGCAAAGAAAATGAGGGCGCTACTTTTATCGTCAGATTGCCTATTAAATACAGTGAGTGTTAAGGGGGACTTTTATGAACGGCAGATTAAAAAGCAAGAAAGTTTTGATATTCGGTGTTATTTTATTTTTATGTGTTATCGTGGCGGCCCTTATGTGTGGGATTTTATTTAAATCGGATAATTCGGAAAACGCTAAAATAAACGTTTATTTTTTGAGCGTGGATATGGGCGCCAACACAAATTATGACTCAAACTCAAGCAATAATGAAATAAGGGATATGCACATTGTGGCTGAGAAACGAGCCGTTAAAAACGGAAGCGAACTTTTAAGGGAAAATAAAAAAAATGAATATGTCAACGCTGTTAAAGATGAGCTTTTAAACGTTTCGGCAACCTCAAATTTATATTCAGCTATTCCAGAAAACGTTTCTGTACTTTCATGTAAATATGTTGAAACGGACGATGAGGGAAAAGTTGAGATAAACTTTTCAAAGGAATATGACGACTTATCAGACAGTCAGCAGCTTACATGCAACGCCGCCGTTACCAAGACATTTACGGAATTGGATTTTGTGGAGAGTGTTGAGATTTTTTCTGACGGAAATGAAATAAAGAAAGGAAACGGGGAGGCTGTTGGTGAGATAAAAAATGAGGTCGTTGAGCTGGACCCGTCTATAGAGCCTTATAAAAAGGACAGTATTACAGTCAGGCTTTATTTTTCTGATGAAAACGCCATGGGACTTTGCGAGGAGGAAAGATATATCGAGGTAAACGAGAAACAAAGCGTTGAGATGAGAATTGTAGAGGAACTTATAAAAGGACCTCAAAACGAGAGATTTTTCAGTGGTATTCCGGAGGCGACTAAGATAAACGATATTAAAACGGAAAACGGAATATGTTATGTTGATTTATCAAAAGAATTTGTTTCTCAGCATACCGGCGGGTCTTCAGGTGAGTCTTTAACAATATATTCTATTGTAAATTCTTTAACAGAGCTTGATTATGTAAAACAGGTTCAGTTTCTTATAGACGGGGTTAAAGAAACTTCTCTTGCCGGACATATGGATTTTAGTAAAACTTTTGAGAGAAACGAGAGTTATATAAATGAGGAAGATTAATTTAGAGTTTACCTTAAAACTAAGATACACTCAATAAGAGGCCTTAATAATAGTAGTGAGGTTTTAAGACAGTATATTAGGATGGAAAATAGAAAAGACAACTTATAGCGGAACAATAAAGAAGTGATAATTTTATTGTTTCGCTCTGTTAATTATATTTAGATTTATAAAAAGCTTGTTGTGAAGAATATGGTGAGCGTTGTTACAGTATCTTTTATAATAGGAATTATAATTGGGTATTGGGGAGATTATAATAATATATTAAGCGTTCTTATATTTTCTGTTGGTGTTATTACCGCGGTTTCGTTTTCGTTTTATAAAAAATATAAAAAAATTTATACTATGACGTTGCCCTTATTTGTGATTTTTGGTTTTGTAAGAACTGTTTCAGCTTTTCAGCCGACTAATTGGGAAGCTGAGTATATAGCCGAAGATGAGGAAGTTGTGGAAATTCGAGGTATAGTATATGATATTGGAAACGAATACGACAATCAGTATACATTATTTATCCAATCCGAGAGTATATCTAAAAAAGATTATATAATTAACGAGCCGATAGGAATTAAAGGGGTTTTTAATAAAAGTGATAAATTTTATGTGGGAGATGTAATAGAGTTCTCCGGACGGCTTATTAAAACAGATACATTGAGAAATCCAGGGGGATTTAATGAGAGAGACTACTACAGGTTAAAAAATATAGAATATAAAGTTTATTCTGACAGCGCTTTAAAAATAGGAGAAGAAAAAAATCTCAAAATTCTTCTTAAAAAATTAAATATTAAAATATCGAGTATTTATAATAATATTTTGCCTAAAGAGGAAGTCTCTATTGTTAAAGCTATGATTACTGGAAATAAGGGAGATTTGTCTTATTCGGTTAAAGACTTGTTTTCAAGAGTTGGTATTTATCATATAATCGCTATTTCAGGTTTACATATACATATCTTGGCTCATATTATTTTATTTTTATCGGAGCGTTTTCATAAAAGATATGGCAAGGTTCTCGCTATGTTTTTTGTGGTTTTGTATTGTATTTTTACGGGAGCCAGCGTATCTTCGATAAGAGCTGTATGTATGTTTTTAATTTATATATGTGGTAAATTTTTTTATAGAGAGTATGACGCGCTAACTTCTCTTTTTATTTCAGGATTTTTAATTTTACTGTTTAATCCTCTTTATTTATTTGACATTGGATTTCAATATTCTTTTTGCGCTGTTCTGTCCCTTATTATTTTTTCTCCAGTTATTACCGACATTTTTCATAGGAAATTAAGTTATGGAATTTCTGAGGTTTTATCGTCGGCTGTAAGTGTGAATTTTATACCTAAAGTGGTTGTATGGTTTAATTTTTTCGGTATGTCTACTTTAGATGTATTTGCTAATTTAATTGTAATTCCTTTTTCGGGAATCATTGTGTTTTTAGGATTTATATCAGGGATTTTAGGTCTGTTTACGGTAAAGGCGGCGGGCTTTATATCGGGAACGGTTTATATAATTTTGAAATTTTATGAGTTTTTATGCGAGATAATTTCGGATATACCTTTTTCATATATTTTACTTGGAAAACCTGATGTATCGAAAGTTATCACGTATTTATTGATAATTTTCGCGATTTTCTTACATTTGCGTAAGCGTATAAGAGGAAAATTTATTCTTTGTTTTATCAGTATTATTATTTTCGCAAATTTGATATCTTTTAAAAAAAGTGAGTTAAAAATAACTATGCTTGATGTTGGGCAGGGCGACAGTTTTATTTTTAACTATAATGATAGATGTTTTATTATCGATGGCGGAGGCGACTATAAAGGAGAATTGGGTGAGGGAACTGGAAAAAATATAGTGTATCCTTATTTAAAGTATATGGGAATGGATTATGTTGACGCTATTTTTATTACACATACCGACGCCGATCATATTAAAGGGATTATTGAGGTACTTGATTATGTAAAGGCGGGAAAGATTTATGTGTCAAATAAAAATGATGAGAGCGATTTATATAAAATATTGTGTGAGAAAGCTCGAATGACAAATACGGAAATTGTTGGGATTTGTTCGGGAGCGAAAATAAAGTTTATAGATGACATTACTATTAACTGTATTTATCCTTATAGTTCTGATATGAGCGGAAATGACGCCTCTCTTGTTTTAAAAATTGTTTTTGAGAATACATCTTTTTTATTTACAGGCGATATAAGCGCAAAGTGTGAAAAAGAAATTATTGACTCAGGGGAAAATATTAAAGCGGATGTTTTAAAGCTTTCTCATCACGGTTCTAAATACTCAAACGGCGGAGAGTTTATAGAAAAGGTGAGTCCAAAGCTTGCCATAGTTTCGGCGGGAAGTTTCGCTATGTATGGGCAACCCGCCAAAGAAATAGTAAACAAGCTTGAGAGTGAAAACATTACTGTATTGAATACGAGAGAAAAAGGAGCGGTTGAGATTTATTCTGATGGAAAGGATATTTATTATAAAACAATGAAATGAGGCTGTTATTTTGAAAAAGTTAGAAGATGACATTAAAACAAAAAAATTTGAGAGAGTTTATTTATTTTTTGGCGACGAAAATTATTTAAAAAAAACTTATACCAATAAACTGAGAAAAGCGCTTGTTTCTGAGGCGGCGGAGATGATGAATCTTGATATTTTTCAGGGGAAAAAGCCTGAAAGTCAAAAAATTTTAGATTCGTGTGAGACACTTCCTTTTATGAATGATTTTAGGCTTGTTATTGTGAGAGACAGCGAGCTTTTTATACAGGGCAGTAAGGAGGACAGCGAGAAAATAGCGGGATATGTAAAAAGTATTCCAAAGTCGTCCATACTGATGT
>CANOGI010000180.1 GCA_947565475.1 uncultured Eubacteriaceae bacterium | reverse complement strand
AGAAATCTTGTTGTTTCTCAAGCTCTCGCTCTTGTCGGGAAGTCAATTCAGGCTATTACTTTTGACGATAATCTTAAACCTAAGGACTTTGTCGAGGGTAAAGTTGATTATGTTAAGTTTATCAATAATACTCCCGTATTAAGTGTGGGAGGAAAGGACGTATATACGAACGAGGTTGTTTCGGTTTCGGACAATATGCTTCTTAAAGGACAAAATATATCCGCTGTGATATTTGACGCGGCGAATAAAAAGGATGTCGAGGTTTCCGGACCTATAACAGATGTTTCTATTGTTGGCGAGTCTCTTTATTTAACCGTTGACGAAAAGAAAGTTGAAATCAACGATATAAGCTCTGTTTTGAACGCTCTTTCTTATATAGGAAAAGATATTAATTGCAGTTATAAAGACGGAGACAAGACGATTAATGTTTCTGGTAAAGTTGAGTCTGTTATAGTAAAAAATAAGCAATGTTTCCTTGTTGTTGGAGAGAATGAGGTTCCTCTTTCAAAAGTTAAATAAATTAGCTTATTATTTTAATTTAGGATATAAAAAATTAAAAAGTAATTCTTATTGATTTGATGTTTATTTTATAATAATTTAACAAACAGATAGAGTGGTGATTTTTAATGCGTATATATAATAATATTATATTGCCTGAAAGTATCAAAACTAAAACTCAAAAAAGTTCTGAGAATTTAAGTGGGGCAAATTCTTTTCAAAATATATTTAATAACAAGCTTGACGAAAATACGTCGGTTCATTTTTCTAAACATGCTTCAATGAGGCTTAACGACAGAAACGTTTCACTTTCCTCCGAGCAGATTAAAAGAGTTGAAAGCGGAATTAATAAAGCCTCTCAAAAAGGCATTAATGATTCACTTGTTTTGGTAGACGACATCGCTTTAGTTGTTAATGTTAAAAACAAGGTTGTTATAACCGCTATGGACAGTAAAAACGACGGTATATTTACTAATATTGACGGCGCCGTTATTGTTTAGCCGGACCTTTTTTAGGAGGCTAAGCCGTTTTTGAATGACTGACAAAACGGCTTACGGCGTAATTTTAAGGAGGTAATTTATTATGATGAGATCATTATTCTCAGGCGTTTCCGGTCTGAGGATTCATCAAACGAAAATGGACGTTATTGGTAATAATATTTCAAATGTTAATACGGTTGGATTTAAAAGATCTACTACCGTTTTTATGGATGTTATTAACCAAACTTTAAGCGGCGCCACAGCCGCGAGCGATACTACCGGAAAAGGTGGTACTAACCCTACACAAGTAGGTCTCGGTTCTAACGTTTCAGCTATTAACACAGTTATGACAGGGGGTTCAACCGAGAGAACTGATAACCCTAACGACGTTATGATTTCAGGAGACTCGTTTTTTATCGTAAGTGATACTACAGGATATTATTTCACAAGAGCCGGTGCTTTTCAAGTAGACGATAACGGAAATCTTACAGACTCAAACGGTATGAGTGTATGTGGGTGGAACACAAACTCAGAGGATGAGATTGTTCAGACCAAAGTGGCTCCTCTTAATCTTTACGAGGGTACAAAATCTTATCTTAAACCAACAATGACAGATTCTATTCTTTTTAGCGGAAACTATAACGCCGAAAAGAACCCTGTGGCTGAAACCACGGTTCCTTTTTATGACAGTATAGGAAATAGATATGTTGTTACAGCTACTTCAACATATGACCCTACTAATCAGACGTGGACAATTAAGCTCGGAACAACGGCTACGGTAAACGCTAATGAGAAAAATAAAGTTGAGTTAGAGTTTGGCACAGATACTTTTACATTAAAGTTTGACAAAGACGGTACCTTACTTGAGAATGAGGCGGGTAATGAGCTGACTCCAAACACTACTGTTAATTTTGCCGGAGACGCGCCTTACAATTCTACTTTTTCCGAAAATGGGCTTACCCTTGATTTCAGCGGACTTACTCAATTCGCTACAGGCTCTAATGTAACGGCGACCAACCAAAACGGTTATGAGGCGGGTGCTCTTAAAGGATTTTCAATCGGCGGTGACGGTATTATCACAGGAAATTATACCAATGGACTCTCAAAAACACTTGGGCAAATAGCTGTCGCTGATTTCGCAAATCCCTCTGGTCTTGAGAAAGTTGGAAGTAACTTATATTCAGCGACCACAAACTCTGGCGATTTTGACGGAATAGGCATGGAGGTCGGAGCCAGCGGAGGCTCACTTATTGGAGGCGCTCTTGAGATGTCTAATGTTGACCTTTCTTACGAGTTTACTCAAATGATTACTACCCAGAGAGGTTTCCAAGCCAACTCAAGAATTATTACGACTTCAGACGAAATGCTCCAAGAATTGGTTAATCTTAAACGATAATTATTTTTGATACTTTGATTTAAAAATTTTAATTAAAAGCCTTGAGGATTTGCTTTAACTTTTATTTCTTTCAGATAGTGTCAAAGGGGTTAGATTTGCCCAGTCGATTAAATGAGGATAAAAAAAATCAGAGGATTAAGGTTAAATCCTCAAGGTATTAAATAAATATAAAAACGAGTTAAAGTTTTAATTATCATATTTTTTGAAAGAATATCGAGATTTCGGGAATTTTAATTGATGTTAAATTTTTTTTGACAAAGGTATATAAAATTAGTTATAATGTAAAGAGGTAATTTTCAGAAAAATATTTTATACTTATGGAGGAGTATTGTATGATAGTTGTTACAAAGCTAAACGATAAAGAGCTGTACATAAACAGCGATTATATTGAATGTATTGAGGCGACGCCAGACACGACAATAACAATGACTACCGGCCGCAAAATTATAGCCAAGGAGTCTATTGATGATATTATAGATAAAATTGTGGATTATAAAAGAAAGATATATCGCTAATCTTATGGAAAGGGGTAACTAAATATGGAATTAGGCGTTATTATTGGATTTTGCTCCGGCTGGGTATTTATTATTTTATCAATACTTTTAAATGCTGATATGGATTTCGGAGCGGTAATGAATTTTGTCGATCCGCCTTCCGTTATGATTACATTAGGTGGTACTGTAGCGGCGACTTTGGTCGCTCAGCCGCTTCCTAAAGTTATTACCGCGTTTAAAGCTGTTAAAAATATTCTTAAACCAAGTAAATTAGATCCGGTTGACGCTATTGCGAAAATTGTTGAGCTCGCCGGGCTTGCCAGAAAAGAAGGTATTCTCGCTCTTGAGGACGCTTCCAGCGCTATGGAGGATGAGTTTTTACAAAAAGGTGTTATGCTTGTTGTAGACGGTACTGACCCGGAACTTGTGAGAAGTATCTTAGAAACAGAGCTCGCGTACATAGAAGGAAGACATAGGGATGTTCAAGGAGTTTGGGAGTTTATCGCTTCCATGGGTCCTGCGTGGGGTATGATTGGTACTCTTATCGGTCTTGTTATGATGCTCCAGACGATGAGCGACCCATCGACAATCGGTACAAGTATGGCAGTCGCAATTATCACGACATTTTATGGTTCTCTGGTTGCGAACTTTATCTCGACGCCTATAGCTACTAAAATGAAATCTTACAGCAGTGACGAGATGCTTATGAAGGAGGTTTTAATTGAGGGAATTTTATCAATTCAAGCAGGTGAGAACCCTCGTATTATTGAGGAAAAACTTAAAGCTTTCTTATCACCTACATTGAGAAAGAGTGTTGGTGAGGAAAAAAATAATGACGCGCAGGCTGGTGATGAATAATGGCTAAAAGAAAAGAACCAGAAGTGAAAAAGGGTCTTGACGAATGGATGGGTACATATGGCGATATGGTTACGCTGTTGCTTTGTTTCTTCGTTTTGCTTTTCTCAATGGCTACTATAGACGCGGCGAAGTTTGCTCAGGTTGCCGCTTCGTTTTCTTCAGTGAATAGAATAACGATAATGGAGTCGGCGAGCAGTTCTATTCTTGAGTCATTGGGAAACGGTATTGTTCAAATGCCACAGGCGCAGGGCGAGGCAAGTGAGGATAATGAGGAGAAGGATAAGGCTACCGAGGAACTTGTAAAGATGGCCTCTGATTTTAAAACTTATTTTGCCCAGCAAAATTTACAAGATAAAATAGATGTTGAACAAAATGAACAATATATCACACTTAATTTTAAAGATGGAATTTTATTTGACAGTGGTAAAGCGGAGCTTAAAGCGGAAGCTTTGGGAGCTTTGGATATTGTCTCAAATGAGCTCGCTAAATATCCTGAAAACAACGTTAAAATAGAAGGGCACGCTGATAATATGCCTATTAATACTCCGAGGTATCCAAATAACTGGTATTTATCGGCGGCGAGGGCTATTTCTGTAGCTATGTATTTTACCGAGACTAAAGGATTTTCGCCGGAGCGAATATCAGCGGAGGGGTATGGCGAGTTTAGACCTAGAGTTCCTAACGATACACCTGAAAATCGTTCTATTAACCGAAGAGTTGAAATAAAAATATTAAGCAAATATCAACCTAATGAAGATAATTAAATACATTTTTGATTGGAAGGCGGGGTTTAAAAGTGGAAAAAAATAAAATGATGCTTATTGTTATTATTGTTTTGCTTGTTTTACTTCTTGGAGCTATAGCTTTCGGCGGTTATTGGATTGTTACTAATTTAGGCGGAGACGAGAGCGAAGC